>CANJQZ010000022.1 GCA_947476515.1 Flavobacteriales bacterium | reverse complement strand
GGACTAACATTAACGATTAGTGGTGGACTTGTAATGGTGTAAATTATAGTATCACTTAGCATATTCCCACAGTTGTCCATTAAAGTAACTATGTAGGTAGAACTTGCAGATGGGGTAACTACTATGCTATCTAAATTGCTAATGACAGTATTATTTTTCTTCCAAACAAAAGTATAAGTGCCACTCCCTCCTCCGGCTATTGCATAAAAAGTATGGGTGATATAGGGGCAGATTTCAGTAATATCATTTGATACTTGAAGCGTAAGTGGAGGATTAACAGGCACTGTAATAAGTGCCGAGTCCAAGACTGTTTGGCCCAAACAATTATCTACTACTGACACTACATACATTGCACTTGCGTTTGCTGTTATTGAAATTGCGCTACTCGTTGCCCCATTGCTCCATAAATAGGTGTAGGGAACAACACCACCGCTGACAATTGGAGTCAACACCAAACTATCACCAGGACAAAGAACAGCACTATCATTTAAGCTTACCGAAAGTGGTGCAACATCTTGAATATAAACTGTAATTGGAATCGGTGTAATATTACCACAAGGATCAGAAACGCTAAAGTTTAATATTATAGACTCTAAACCTTCCGTTAAATTATCCATTATTACATTGATAGGAAACGAAACGGAGCCTTGTCCAGCACCAAAACTTATCGAGGTGGGAACGCCTGAATAATCAACATTATTGGTCGCGCTTCCTGTTATCGCAATAGGAATAGTTAATGGGGCGTTTAAATTACTATTCCTCTGAAGGGTTACTATGGCATTTACACAACCCTCAGCCATCCAGTCTGGATTTGTATATACTTGTTGAGAAATTGCGATACTGATATCGACGGGTGTTTGCGAACTTAAACTATTGGCTTCTAAAAATATTCCTGAGTCCCAACTACCATCTGTAACATCTGCAACTGCAATCACTAAATGATAAGTTTGCCCGCACTGCACTCTTGAAACAGCCTCTAAGACATCAGTAAAGCCATCATATTGAATATAATTAGGGGAAGAATTGTAAGGAGCCATATTTCCATCACCATTGTCATTAAAATAAGATGAATTTGTAATTGCATTTACATTATTTATTGAAACGATTCCAGCATTTCCAGGTAATTTCGCAATGTTTTGCATGCCAACAATTCCAGGTCCTGATATAAAAAATCCAAAAACATCATTATAACTAGAATTATTTGGTGGCGCAAACTCTGGGTATTCATCTGAACCAAATACATATTTAAACTTTACCGTATCAGAATAGGGAATAAAATCAAATTCTAAAGTCGCTGCATTATAAGTAGTGGCTCCTCCGCCAATCAAGTTGGAAAGAATACCTGAGCCTCCCATATTATTATCAACACCTGCACTTTGGAGATTATTTGGGCCTTGTGGACCATCTACATTATTTAACACTGTTCCAGTGGTCATAATAATCCCTTGATTGATTCCCAGATTTGTTCCTGTTGCAGTAAAAGATCCGATAGCCGTATTGCTACCATTATACATTACATTGGAAACAATAACCCCGGGACCTAAAAGGACATTTTGAACAAGACTAGGAGGAGATTGAAGGGTGTTGGTAATTAACTGACTGTATCCTTTTAAATAGAAAAGAATAGAAACTAATAAAAACAGGTATTTTGAATAAAAATTCACCACAATTCTTTAACGAATGTAAACTAAAATAGTTGTCGATTTTATTGAATTTTTAACGATTTTTTATTTTAATTTTTCAATCCTTGTAATGCGCAAAATCGAGCATAAAAACCATTCAATAAAAGTAATTCTTTATGATTGCCCCTTTCCACAATTTCTCCACGAGATAAAACAATAATTTCATCCACATTTTTAATCGTGCTTAAGCGATGCGCAATGATAAATGTTGTTTTGCCGACCATAATTTTTTCTAGTGCAGATTGCACTAATAATTCTGATTCAGTATCTAGAGCAGAGGTTGCCTCATCTAGAATTAATATTTTCGGATCTAAATAAACAGCCCTAGCAATACTTAGGCGTTGTTTTTGTCCGCCAGACAATTTGTTCCCTCGTTCCCCAATAATGGTGTCTAAACCATTTTCTAGCTCAAGAATAAAGTCATAAGCATTTGCGATTTTTGCCGCGGCAATAATTTTATTTCTATTTGGATTATCGTCACCAAATGAAATGTTGTCTGCCACCGTCGTATTAAATAAAATAGATTCTTGCGAAACAA
The DNA here is from genome assembly GCA_947476515.1 of Flavobacteriales bacterium. GTDB lineage: Bacteria > Bacteroidota > Bacteroidia > Flavobacteriales_D > Crocinitomicaceae > UBA952. Next base: position 12,811 of record CANJQZ010000022.1, on the reverse strand, counting down.
TTCCTATCAGGCCACGAAGATCTTTAATTTTTAAATTCTTGACATCAGTTTCATCAATGGTTATTACCCCATCTTGTACATCATAAAATCGCGGAAGCAAATCCATCATAGTAGATTTTCCACTTCCAGATTCTCCAACTATTGCTATTGACTTCCCTTTTTTAACACTTAAATTAATGTGCTTTAATATCGGTTCATTTGCATATTGAAATCCCACATTTTTAAACTCAATTTTAGAGGTGAAGTCATGTATCTCTTTAGCCTGTTCAATTTCAATAATTTTTTCATCTTCGGCAAGTACTGTATTAATTCGGTCTAAAGAAACTTGAGCTTTTGCCATATTTGCAAGAGCCGTTGATATACCTGTTATGGGTCTTAATAATTGAGAGAAAACTATAATAAAAGTGATAAATACTTCTCCCGTTAAACCATTGTCCTTATGATCTAAAATTAGATTGCCACCAAACCAAACCAAGCATAACATTACACCAGCACCTAGTGTTTCATTGATTAAAGGAGACAGATCTTTTTTCCTGAAAGTTTTAGTGATTAATTTTTGGTGCCTTAAATTGTTATTTTTAAATGAATTAAAAATATAACCAATTGCATTATAGGCTTTAATAATACGGATGCCTGACAATGCTTCCTCCATTGCTGAAAATAACAATCCCGTTTGCTCTTGTCCAGCTTTAGCTGTTCTTTTCAAGCTTTTACTTATACTCGAAATAACGAGAGCAGAAATAGGGAGGAGAAACAGGGAAATTAAGGTTAATTCAGGACTCAAATAGATTAATGAAATGACATTAATAATAACTGCAATTGGCTCTCTAAATAGTAGCTCTAACATACTAACTACAGCAATTTCTACCTCTCCAACATCACTATTCATGCGAGCCATGAGATCCCCTTTTCTTTCATTAGAATAATAAGAAAGAGGTAGAACAAGTATTTTATGAAATAATAGATTTCTAACATCTCTAACTACTGCCATACGCAATTGCGACTGAAACCAAACTGCACCATAACGGAAAAGATTCTTAAAGAAGAACGCAAGCATTACAGTAATACACACAAATAACAAAGCACTCTTGGGGTCATTTGACACTAAATCATACATGGTAAAATTATAGGCATCTTTTACATAATTGGCTATTCCAAATAGTGATCCATCCCAATGCGGTTCAGCGACTCTAATAATTTCTTCAGGTTTCCTGAAAATTAATTGCAATACAGGAATAAAGAGAATGAGGGATAATAGATTGAAAATTACGAATAGCAGATTACAAAGCACAACGAGTATTGCCGTACCTCGATAGGCAAATGTGTAATGAAATATTTGTTTTAGACCACGCAAGATAAGCACAAAGATACATTTTGTATGCTCGTTTTCCGAATCAAGCAACGAACTTTCTTAACTTTGTATTATGAGTAGTATTAGACAGAGTAAAATAGAGGCAGCAATTCAAGGTGAATTATCTGTATTGTTACAAAGATTATCCGCTGAAGTTTGCCTAGGGGCGATGGTTTCCGTTACTGTGGTAAGGGTAACCAAAGACCTTTCGATAGCCAAGTGTTATTTGAGTGTTTTTGCTCACCCAGAACCAAAGGAGGTGTTAAAGTCTATTCAAACCAATCAAGGAAAAATAAGAGGTCAAATCGGGATCAGATTAAAAAATCTGCGAAAAATACCTTCTTTATCTTTTTATATTGATGATTCAATGGAATACGCAAGCAAGATTGATCAACTTTTAAAAGGTAACGATTAAATTCCCTTTTTACATAGCACTTAGATACCTTCTTTCTCCTAAAAAGAAGCAGGCAGTAACCGTAATTACCAGAATATCTGTAATGGGGGTAATGGTTATTTCTGCAGCACTTGTAATTTTACTTTCGGCATTTAATGGCATAGAGTCCATGATTAATACCTTGTATACGGCCTACGATCAAGACATCACTATAAGTTCCAGAGAGGGGAAAACATTTCCGCAATCACAAATAAATTGGCTGCAACTTAAGAAAGTGTCAGGAGTTTTTCGAATGTCCCAAGGACTTGAGGAAATGGTGATTTTGCGTCACGAAAAAAGTTGGATTAACGCCACAATTGTTGGTGTTGAACCGAACTTCTTAAAAATGATTGAAATTTTAAAGCAAGATCATTTATTGCTTGGTCAAGCACACATCAAAACCCAATCGAATTATAATTATGGAATTATTGGCGCTGGGCTTGCCAATAAGCTTTCTCTTGGATCCGTTCAAGAGGAACCTGAAAATACTATCATTTATGCCCCAAAATCAAACATGAAATTAAAATTTGGAAAAAACCCCTTTCATCAATCTCCCTTTTTAATTGGCGGCATAATTAATTATAACAAAGAAACGAATGATCAAATCATCTTGACTAATTTAAAATTTACCCAAGATCTTTTGAATAAAGAGTCTTCTATTTCACATGTCTACATTCAAACAACAAATGCCTCAGACAATGAGCAGGTTAAAGCTGAAATCAAAAATGTATTGGGGGATAGCTTTATCGTCAAAACAAATGCAGAGAAAAATGAGCTTATCTACAAAACAAGTAAAAGTGAAAAATTAATTGTCGTCGCTATTTTGTTTTTTATTTTTTTACTTGCCTCTTTTAATCTAGTAGCTTCTATTACTATGTTGTTTATTGAAAAACAAGATAATTTATTAGTACTTCAAACTTTAGGATTGAATGAAAGAAAAGTTTTTTTAATATTTTTTTATGAAGGAATCCTTATTTCTGTCTTAGGACTTTTGTTTGGATTATTCTTAGGAACACTGGTTTGTTGGCTTCAAATTAATTTTCATTTATTGACGCTTCCTGGGACTAATCTTTCCTTTCCAATGGTTATTTCATACCAAGAAATAGCCTTCATTGGCTTAGCCCTCTTTGCAACAAGTACTTTCTTCTCCTTTTTAACTGCTAAATATTTAATAAGAAATCTTAAATAATTATTAAAGATTTGTCTTTTTTGTATTGCTATACATAAGGAAATAGTTATATTTGCACCCAAATTAAAATGATTTTTCATGTCAATTTCTAAAGGAAAAGTTTCTCAAGTTATCGGTCCAGTAGTGGATGTAAGTTTTGAAAATGGAGTTGAACTCCCTACAATTTATGATGCCTTAGAGGTATTTAAGAAAGATGGAACTCGTGTAATCTTAGAGGTTCAGTCACATGTTGGAGAGAATTCCATTCGTGCAATTTCAATGGATTCCACAGATGGTTTTACTCGTGGAATGGAAGTTACTGCTACAGGAACAGGAATTAAAATGCCTGTTGGTGAAAAAATAAAAGGTAGACTTTTTAATGTTGTTGGTGAAGCTATTGACGGAATCAATGAGGTGAGTAATGAAGGTGGACTTTCTATACATAGAGAAGCACCTAAATTTGACCAATTGTCTACTGCAACTGAAATTCTGTTTACAGGAATTAAAGTGATTGATTTAATAGAGCCGTATGCTAAGGGTGGAAAAATTGGATTATTTGGTGGAGCTGGAGTTGGCAAGACGGTATTAATTCAAGAATTAATTAATAATATCGCAAAAGGACACGGTGGACTATCAGTTTTTGCAGGTGTAGGTGAGCGAACAAGAGAAGGAAATGACTTATTAAGAGAGATGCTTGAGTCAGGCATTATAAAATATGGTAAAGAATTCATGCATTCTATGGAAGAAGGTGGATGGGATTTAACCAAAATTGATTTAGAAGAAATGAAAGAATCAAAAGCAACTTTTGTTTTTGGTCAAATGAATGAGCCTCCAGGAGCACGCGCAAGAGTTGCATTATCTGGTCTTACTATTGCTGAATATTTCAGAGATGGTGATGGGGAAGGTCAAGGAAAAGATATTCTTTTCTTCGTGGATAACATTTTCCGTTTTACTCAAGCAGGTTCAGAAGTATCCGCTCTTTTAGGTCGTATGCCTTCAGCGGTAGGTTATCAACCAACTTTAGCGACTGAAATGGGTATGATGCAAGAACGCATTACTTCAACTAAAAGTGGTTCAATTACATCTGTTCAAGCGGTTTATGTTCCTGCAGATGATTTGACAGATCCAGCGCCGGCAAATACTTTTGCACACTTAGATGCTACAACGGTACTTTCAAGAAAAATCGCTGAGTTAGGAATTTATCCTGCAGTAGATCCTTTAGATTCTACTTCTAGAATCCTTACTCCTGAAATCGTTGGTGATGAGCATTACGACTGTGCACAACGCGTGAAAGTAACTTTACAGCGTTATAAAGAATTACAAGATATTATTGCTATTCTAGGAATGGATGAATTGTCTGAAGAGGATAAATTGATTGTTCATAGAGCACGACGCGTTCAAAGATTTTTATCTCAACCATTCCATGTTGCAGAGCAATTTACAGGGTTGCCAGGCGTGTTAGTTGATATAAATGATACTATTAAAGCATTTAATGATATTTTAGATGGTAAGTTTGATCAATATCCTGAAGCTGCTTTCAACTTGAAAGGTGGAATTGAAGATGTGATTGAGGCGGGTGAAAAAATGTTACAAGAAGCATAAAATGAGATTAGAAATTCTAAGCCCTGTGGCTGTACTTTTTGAAGGTGATGTGATTAGCGTTTCTTTGCCCGGGATTGATGGTGAATTTCAATTATTGGATCATCACGCGGCTATTATTACTGCATTGAAAGCTGGCGAATTGAAATTGAAATTATCTGGAAATCCGCCCGAAATAGAAACAGCTGTTTCTTTTGAAGGGCCTGATAAATCAATAGGAACCTATAGTATTCGTGGAGGAGTTGTAGAAATGGCAGACAATAGAGCAGTAGTCTTAGCAGAGTAAAAAATTCTTATATTATATGGAAAGGGAAGGTGCTTGTCGCTTCCCTTTTTTTGTTAAGAATGGTTAAGCTAGGCTCGATATTTTTATAGACTAAATACTTTGATTATATTCGCCTTGAATTAAATTCAAATAAATTGATTGAACAAATAAATTTGCAAAATGTCCCAAAGCATGTCGCCATAATAATGGACGGTAATGGTCGATGGGCAAAACAGCAAGGCTTGGATAGATTGTTTGGTCATTCACAAGGTGTTGAGTCTGTTCGCGACACTTTAAAAACAGCAAGGGAATTAGGAATCAAGTACCTAACACTCTATGCATTTTCTAAAGAAAATTGGAACCGTCCTAAATCAGAAATTGATGGGTTGATGGATCTGCTTATTGAAGCGGTTACGCATGAATTAATGGAATTAAATAACAATGGTGTTCGCTTATTAACGATTGGTGATTTAAAGGCCTTGCCTGAAAATTGTCAAATTAGCCTAGCGGAAGCAATTCAAAAAACAGAAGACAATAAAGACATTACATTGGTTTTGGCACTAAATTATAGTTCTCAAAGTGAAATTACATCTGCAATAAAAAAAATAATAGAAGACAATAAGTCTGGAAAAATCACGATTAATGAGATTAATCCAGAATTAATTAATACTTATTTATATACTAAAGATATACCTGATCCTGAATTGTTAATTCGAACAAGTGGCGAACGAAGAGTCAGTAATTTTCTTCTTTGGCAAATTGCATATGCTGAATTTCATTTCACCCCTGTTTTTTGGCCAGATTTTAGGAGACAACATTTGATAGAAGCTATTATAGACTATCAACATCGAGAAAGACGATTCGGGAAAACATCAGATCAAATTAATAAAGCTTAATGCGTAGAATTGTAATTTTATTTTTCATTTTGATTGGTACATTTGTTTTTGCGCAAAATGAACCATTGAGCATAGGAGGTTTAGATTTCTCTTATAAATTACCTCAAGAATATGAAATTGGACCTATCAGAATTGTAGGTGCAGATAACTTTGACCACCAAGGAATAAAACTTATCGCCGGTTTAAGACAAGGGCAGAAAATCACCTTACCAAGTGATCAAATTACTAAAGCAATTAGAAAGTTGTGGGAAGAAGGACTGTTTTCTAATGTTGCTATTTATGCTGAAAAAGAAATCAGTGGAATTGTTTATTTAGTCATTGAATTGGCGCCTCGTCCAAAATTATCCCGATTCAAATTTATTGGTGTTAATAAGCGGGAAGCCGATAAGGTTCGTGAAGAAATCAGTTTATTTTCTGGTAAAACAATTACTGAAAATTTGGTTTTTCAAACCAAGAGTAAAATCATGGGATACTTCCGTGAAAAAGGCCATTATGGTATTCAGGTTGGTATCAATAGAGTTAAAGATACTTTGATGAATAATGCAGAGATTTTCATCATTACTATTGAAAAAGGAAAAAAAATTGGAATTCAAAAATTAATTATTAGTGGAAATGAAAATGTTCCAACCTGGAAATTGAAGTTGGCGATGAAGGACACAAAGCAAAAGTCAATTTTACGAATTTTTAAAAGATCCAAATTCACCGAATCTACTTATGAAAAAGATAAGTTAGCCTTACTGGGGAAATTTAATGCTTCTGGTTTGCGTGATGCTACAATTTCTTTTGATACAGTTTATAGGGTGGACAATAAAAATATTGTAATACAAATAAACATCAGTGAAGGAAATAAGTATTTCTTTGGAGATGTAGAGTGGGTTGGAAATACCAAATATAGATCTAGTTTTTTAGATACAGTTCTAGGAATAAAAAGAGGTGATATTTTCAATAAAACATTATTGGATCAGCGTTTAATGGGAAGTGGAGATGGCCGCGATATATCATCACTTTATATGGATAGAGGTTATTTATTCTTTCAAGTGATTCCTGTTGAATCTAATGTTTCAAATAATTTCATTAATTATCAAATTAGAATAATTGAAGGTAAAGAAGCACGAATAGGTCAAATTACCATTCGAGGAAATGCAAAGACCAACGATTTTGTCATCATGAGAGAAATTCGGACCAGACCTGGAGATTTATTCAATAAGCAAGATATTATGCGTACACAGCGCGAATTATCTCAATTAGGATTTTTCAATGAACAAGGATTTCAGGTTAATCCAATGCCTGACCCGGCTAATGGAACGGTAGATATTGAATATGTAGTGGAAGAAAAATCCTCTGATCAAATTGAACTTTCAGGTGGTTATGGTGGTGCGGGGCCTACTACATCTGGTAGAATCATCGGAACTTTAGGGCTTACTTTTAATAATTTTTCAACTAAAAAATTCTTTAAGAAAGAAGCATGGTCGCCTCTTCCTGGTGGAGATGGACAAAAATTATCAATCCGAGCACAGTCAAATGGTCGCTATTATCAAGGATATAATTTCTCTTTTACCGAACCTTGGTTAGGAGGGAAAAAGCCAAATTCTTTATCCTTTTGGGTCAACAATACAGCCTTATCCTCTAATGGTTTAATAAGATCTAATCCTGCATATACTGGTTTGTCAATTACAGGAACAGGATTTGGACTTCAAAGGCGTAAAAAATGGCCCGATGATTATTTTACAGCATATTATGAATTGAGTTACCAATATTATGATGTCGTTAATGATTATCGTTTTCCTCTTTTCCCAAAGGGTTATGCCAATGATATAGCACTTAAATATGTTTTGCAGAGAAGTTCTGTAAGTGCACCAATTTATCCACAAAGTGGTTCTCAATTTACTTTAACAGCTAAAGCTACCGTGCCTTACTCTTCTTTTGGTTCTGAAAAAGATTATAGCGCTATGAGTCCAGCGGATCGCTATCATTATTTGGAGTATTATCGTTTTAAGTTTACAGGAGAATGGTTTGTTCCTTTAACGGCAGATAAAAAATTGATTTTAATGCCAAGATTTGGTTTTGGATACATTGGTGCTTATAATAAATCTAAAGGAATTACACCTTTTGATAGATATTCATTGGGGGGCAGTGGTTTATCAGGAACAAATCAATTGGGTGGTAGAGAAATTATTGCTCTTAGAGGATATGAAGATCAATATCTTTCATCTACAGGAGGAGATCCTATCATAGCAAAATATACCCTCGAATTACGGTACCCAATTTCATTAAACCCACAAGCCACATTTTATGGAATGGCTTTTTTAGAAGCCGGGAATACCTTCCCCAATTTTGCTAAATTCAATCCTTTTAATGTCAAAAGAACAGCAGGAGTAGGAATCCGTGTGTTTTTACCAATGTTTGGAATGCTTGGATTGGATTATGGATTTGGCTTTGATAAATTAGATATTTGGTCGAGTGGATTTGGTAAATCGACCGATATTTCGATTGATAAAAAAGGATTTTATCCGAAATTGAGTTTTACCATTGGGATGAACTTGGGTGAGTTGTAATTTTTTACAATAAATATGTAACTTAGCCGTTCGGATGCCTCAAAAAAAATTTCGCATGAAAATCGTACTTTTTAGTTTACTAGTTATTTTTGGCACAGGCTTTGTCAAGGCACAATCCTATGCTTTTATTGATTCGGATTACATCATGAAAAATGTTCCTGAATATTTAGAAGCCAAAGAAAAATTGGATAAGTTATCAGAGAAATGGACTAAAGAAATAGAAGATAGATATCAATTTATTAAAGTAAAAAGAGATAATTTTAATAAAGAGGAAATTCTTTTACCGAGTGAGGAAAAAGAAAAAAGAAGAGCTGAAATAGATAAGTTAGAAAAAGATGCTATTGAGCTGCAAACTTCACATTTTGGCGTAAATGGAGAGTATTTTCAGAAGAGACAAGAATTTGTTAAACCAATTCAAGATCGTGTCTTTACTGCAATGAAAAAAATAGCGAAGAGAGAGGGATATGCTTTTGTTTTCGATAAAGCAAATCAAAGTAGCCTCGTATATGCTGAGAAAGAGTATGATATTAGTAATACTGTCTTGGAGGAAATGGGAGTAAGTAAAGAGTAAAAGTAGAGTGTTAATTTATAAAAAGTAATAATGAAAAATGTAATTCTGGTTATCGCGTTGTTTTTAGGTGGTTTTGTCGCTAATGCACAAATGAAAATCGCACATGTCAATTCACAAAAATTATTGGATACTCTTCCTTCTAGGAAAATTGCTATGGGCGATTTAAAAAAGTTTGAGGCCGATGGAATGAAAGAACTAAGTGAGATACAGAAAGACTTGGAAGCTGCTTATGCAAGATATGAAGCAAATAAAGCTACTTGGTCTCCAGTTATTCTAAAAATTGAAGAAGAAAAAATAATGAAAAAGCAACAAGCTTTAGAGGATCGTCAAGGTCAGCTTCAGCAAGAAATGCAAATTTATGGTCAAGAATTAAATCAACCGATATTAGAACGCATTCAAAAAGCAGTTGAATTGGTTGCTGATAGAAAGAAAGTAAATTATGTGATCGATGAATCTCAAACACTATACTTTAAGGCTGGAATAGACATGACAGCAGAAGTAATGGTAGAATTACTTCGCATGGATGCAGAAGCATTGAAAAAATAAATTATTTTAAATTATTGGAAGGGCAATCTTTAGATTGCCCTTTTTTTATGTAGTTTTAAAAAATGAAAAAAAGTCCAATCGGTGTATTTGATTCTGGCTATGGTGGACTAACAATTCTGTCGTCCCTGCGAGAGAATATGCCTCAATATGACTTTATTTATTTTGGAGATAATGCCAGAGCGCCATATGGAAATCGATCCTTCGATGTTGTTTATGCATATACTTTAGCAGCAGTTGAATTTTTATTTTCTCAAGGTTGTAATTTGATAATAATCGCATGTAACACCTCATCAGCAAAGGCCTTGCGAACTATTCAGCAAAATGATTTGCATCGATTTGGACCGAATAAAAGAGTTCTTGGGGTAATTCGCCCGAGTACTGAGAAAATAGGAGATTTAACAAAAACTAATTGTGTAGGAATTCTAGGAACATTAGGTACCATTAATTCCTCCTCTTATCCGATTGAATTGGCAAAATTCGCGCCTCATATTACTGTTGAACAACACGCTTGTCCATTATGGGTTCCATTAATTGAAAATAATTCATTTTCTTCCGCTGCTGGAAAAATGATTATAGAGGAAGATGTCACTGCTTTAATGAATAAAAATAAAAATATTGACACCATTATTTTAGCCTGCACGCATTATCCTGTTGTACAATCTTACATTCAATCTTTGGTTGGCGAGAAGTGTCAGGTAATTGCTCAAGGTCCAATTGTCGCTGAAAAGCTGCAGGAATATCTTGCTCGACACCCATGGATGCAAGAGCAAATAAGCACAGCAGGTCAAGTTACTTATTTTACTTCAGAAAATAAATTAATTTTTGATCAGACAGCCTCAATATTTTTAAACCAAGAAGTAAATTCAAGTCACATAGCAATTTAGATGAGCTTGTTGCATACTACTTTTTTCTTTTCCTAATTCCAATAAGATCTTCCTGTTATTTTTAGTAATTTCGAAGTGTAAAACGCTAATCATGGAAATTACTGCCGAAATTCAAAGTCGTCTCGATTTATTAAACGATAAATATGCATCAATGGGACAAGATTTATTATCTTATTTAGATGGCTTGTTGTATGCAGATGTCACTACTTATTGGGATTATATTGAATTGGAAACTTTGCTTAGTTTGCAAAAACCTAAGACAAAGTTTCCAGATGAGCAGGTTTTCATTATGTATCATCAGATAACAGAATTGTATTTTAAATTAGCCTTAAATGAATTCGAACAAATAGGCGAAAAAGAGGCTTTAGATGCTAAGTTTTTTATCAGTAGAGTTTCTCGAATAAATCGTTATTTTGAAGCGCTGATTAATAGTTTTGAAATAATGGTTGGCGGAATGGAACGCGAACAATTTTTGAAGTTTAGGATGTCATTACTTCCAGCAAGTGGCTTTCAATCTGCTCAATATAGGGACATTGAAATCTATAGCACCTCTTTTGTCAATTTAGTGGATAAGGAGTATAGAAATCAATTAAAGGGCACAGAATCAATTTCTGAGCTTTTTGAGAATATTTATTGGAAGGCTGGAGCAACTGAGGTTGCTACAGGTAAAAAGACCTTGACATTAACTCAATTTGAAGAGAAATATAAAGAGCGTTTTATTGCCTTGGCAAACAAGGTACAGCATAAAAATTTGTGGGCTTCTTACAATAGATTATCCAAAGAAGACCAAGTAAATCCTGAAGTAATTCAAACACTTCGTGACAATGACTTAAATGTTAATGTCAAATGGCCATTAGCACACTATAAATCTGCAGTGAGATACTTAGTTAAAGCAGATGAAGACATTGCTGCTACGGGTGGAACAAATTGGCAGAAATATTTACCTCCAAGATTTCAAAAAAGAATTTTTTATCCTACATTATGGTCGGATGTTGAAATTGAGAATTGGGGAAAAGCATGGGTAGAAGAGACAATAAAATCTTTATAGAATCTTATTTTAAGTCTTTTTTATATACTTCAGTAAAGTTTACTAATCCTAAAGGATTGAGTTCAAGATTTCTCACTTTTAAATTGATTACAGCAACAAAATCATCAATTACTACGGGTAAAATAATAAAATTTTCTTGTAGGATCTTATCACAATAGAGAAACAAGTCGTTTCTTTTTTTATTATTTGTTTCAATTGCAGCTTTTGAAAAAGCAGCATTATAGGCAATATTTTGTAAGCGAGGAATTGCTACTTGATTATTACTTTCGGAATTAAAAAACAAATTAAAATAACTTTCTGGATCTGGATAATCCGCCACCCAGCCAACTTTCCATAAATCAGCTTTTTTATTTTTAATTGCAGCATCTCGAGTTTTAAAATCACAATACACAATTTGTAAAGAAATTCCCAAACTTGTTTTTAAATCTTTACAATATGCTTCGCACCATTTACTTGAAAGAGAATTTTTTATTCCAACGATATAAAGTACGATTTTTGGAAAGGCATTTTTAGGGTTAAATCCCGCAGCCTTTAGAAGGTTTTGAGCTAATTTAATGTCTGTCTTTTTAAAGTTGAGTTTGCTGTTATCATAATATTGAGAAGGTGGAACGAAGCCTTTATCTGCTGGTGTCCCATCACCATTTAATGTTTCTGAGCAGAGACGATCTCGATCTAATACGAGCTCAAATGCTTGTCTGACTTTAGGATTATCGAAAGGTTTTTTAACACAATTGAAAGCAAGAAAAGATATGCGTGTACCAGGAGCAACCAAGACACGATGAGGGAGTGTGTTACCCCGCTGTGCCTCCTGAAGATTACCTAAAATCCCACTTAAATTCTCAGCGGGCACTTCAAATAAAAGGTCTAATTTATTATTTCTGAAGGCAATAAACTCATTTTCCTTATTGTTAATAATTCGAATATGTAAGGCATCCAAATAGGGGAGTTTGTTTCCGAACTTATCGAATTTCCAATACTCATTATTTCTAATAAGAAGTATTTTTTCTTTATCAAACCAACTCAATTGAAAGGATCCACTTCCTATTGGGTGCTTAGCAATGTTATTTTTGTAATAATTATATGCAATTTTTGAAAATATACCATAATTACTACTGGTCAGTAATTTTTGAAAATTAACGAAGGCTTGGTTTAAGATAATTTCAATGGTATAATCGTCAATTACTTTTATACCTTTCACCCCTTTTTCATTTGGAATACCGGGGGTTTTTAAATTAAATTCCTTGCCCCCTTTTATTTTCTCAAATAGTGCGGACCCTGAATTATTCAAAGGATGATTAGAACAAGCAAAGTCTAAAGTGAATTTGACATCGTATGCTGTAAGTTTATTGGATTTCCCTTTATAGCAGATGTCTTCGTGAAAAAAAACATCATCTCTAAGTCGAATAATAATTTTTTTTCTGTCTTTACTGTACTGATATGTTTTTGCTAAATGCGGCAGTACCGTATCTTTCTTTAGATCTTGAATAAAAAGGGT
>CANJQZ010000021.1 GCA_947476515.1 Flavobacteriales bacterium | reverse complement strand
GTTGAAAAATTACCGCCAATGGTAGTTCCATACTTTCCACCCAATGTAGATCCCTTTTTAAAAGTATATAACACATCAGCCTGAAAAGCCACTTCACCTAAGGGTTGGGTCGCATAAGGATAAAGCGTAGCAACTAAATTATAGGAATGAGTTTTATTCAGTGATGGTAGATAATTAATAAATACATCTTGTAAATCTTTATTCCTATCCGAACGATAACTCATGTTATCGACAGATTTCCCAGAGACCAAAATCCCTAATCCTTTTTGAGTATAACTTAAATTAAATACACCAGCATGGCCATAATTAAATATTTTTCCATTGTCACTTGATGGGTCTTGTTCTTTCAGAATATATTCGCCGTCTAGATAAAAGTTTTTATACCTCAACTTGGCACGACCACCATATGCAGCAACATTTTGAGGAAGAATCAATGCATCATCATCATCTGCCTGAAATTTACTTACAAAAGAAGCCCCTAATACAATGTCTAAGGGGAAGGACTTCATTTTATCAATAGCCTCGTTTAAATGTACTTCGCCGTCTATACCTCTAACGATTCCATCACCGTGAATTATTTGTCCTTTTTGAAAAGACAAGCGCTGATAACCATAAACACCTTTAATGACAATTCCTTTTTTTGGACGCACAATAATCCTTGCACCATCCATCATGTTATCATAACCTAAAGACCTGTCTTCATAAGCTCGGAATGCAAGTCCACTACCAAATTGCTCATAAAAGGAGCCTAATGTTACATCTACTAAATTATTTACATAGCCAATGTAACGCATACCGATTCCAGTGCCATCAAAACGATTTGGATATCCCTGGATTCGTGGTAAATAAGATTCTAAACGCATACCGGCCTTAAAATTTCCATTCGTGTAAAAAACATTCATGTAAGAATTAAGCAAACCCTTTGATGCAGGTTGATTGGCTCCAATAATGGAATCTTGATTTAGATATTGGAAAGTGCTTTCAATGTTACCTGTTAAATTACCTTGTGAGCATAAAACCGTTGGTGAAAGCAACAGAATTAGTAGTATTTTTTTAATCATTCAAACTATTGTTTCGTCAATTTTTTAATTTCTTCATACAATTTTTCCTCATCACCAGGGGCATAATTGTTATGAGAATAGACAATATTTCCTTGTTGATCAATCAAAAAAGTATGGGGAACATTGTTCACCCCCATTGCACGCTTAAAATCTCCATTAGGATCCATTAATACTAAATATTCCCAAGCTCTTCCATTAACATAAATAGGAACCTGACTTTTTGTTTTTTCGTCATCTATGGAAACGGCAACCAATTGAACACCCGTTTCTTCTTGCCAATCGGTATATAAATCATGAATTGTATTCAATTCTTTCTTACAAGGGGCACACCAAGTTGCCCAAAAACTAATTACGACAGGTCCCTTGAAACCTAATTCAGCAGTATTAATCGTATTTCCTTTCATGTCTTTTAACTTGACAGAAGGAAGTTTTTTGTTTTCAAGAAGTCCGCCGTCATGTTGAGCAAAATAAGAGCTCGCAACGAAAATAAATAATAGAGAGAAGAGTGCTTTTTTCATTTAAAATAATTTAGTTTTTAGTTCTTTTTCAAAAACCTTGCCGAATCAAAGTTACATTATTGAATTTAAATAATATAAAAAATAAGTGTGGTTTTTTGAATCTGGCATATTTTAAGTTATATTTGTTTTAAACGAAATTACAAGCTCATGAAATTATATATTTTCATTCTATTAACTTTCTTCTCACTTAGCAGTTTTGCTCAAAATAACATCAATATTTATGTTGATGGCCAAACCACAGAACTTTCGGGTCAAACTTACGGCATGGGTGCACCATCATTAACCGTTTTTGATGTTCCGTTTAACATTTACAACAATACAGGTTTAACACGCAATTGGCGCATTACAAGAACTCGTTTAGATGTTCCAACTGGTTGGACAGATGCTTTTTGTTGGGGACATGCAACAGATCCTTTTGGAGGGACCTGTTATTCTTCCGGTCAAATGGCGACTAATCCTTGGACAACGCCGGTAAGTGCTTTATTTCCTATAGGTGATGGCGAATATGGAAAACTGAAAGTAGCGATTGATCCAGACGATATTGGCCAGCCTTGTTTGGCTCATTATCGTTACTATGTTTCAAGTGATGGCATCAACTTTGTTGATTCAGTGGATCTTTTAATTGAAGTTGTTGCGGCTGTTAAGCCGATTAAAGATGTTGCTTCTGTAACTATTGCTCCCAACCCTTCAAGTGATTACTTAAACATTACCTTAAACGGCACAGAAACTGCGAGTATGAAAATGGTTGATGTACTTGGAAATGTTATTTTAAAAGAAACTATTTATTCAAACAAAAAACTTGATGTATCTGAATTCAAGAGTGGTGTTTATTTCATCACCTTTGAAGGTCAGAGCTTCAAACCCTTTAATAGAAAGGTGATTATTCGCCATTAAAAGAAGGACTCATTTATCCAATAGGCATATGATATTGTCTACCCCACCGCATGCCTAAGAAATTTTTTAAAACCAAAACCCTTGGATCTTTTAAGGGAATAACACCTCAAATAATGAGGGTGTTTGAACAAAATCCTGACGATGAGTATTCTCACAAGGAAATTTGTTCTAAAATCGACGCCAACAATCCTGCCTTAAGACAGCAAGTATACGATGTTCTTTTACAATTGTCGAAGCGGAATCTGCTCAAGCAGCTAACCCATCAATCATTCAAGCTTGTTGAAAATAAAAATACCTTAAGCGGAAGAATTGAAATCACACAAAGAGGTTCTGGTTTTGTAGTGGTGGAAGGTGAAGAAAAAGATATTTTTATCGCACCACATAATATTGGCCAAGCCATGCATAATGATTTGGTAAAGTTAAGAATTATTAATCCAGGGAAAAACCGTCCGGAAGGAGCTGTAATGCAAGTGCTTGAAAGAGAGAAAACTCAATTTGTAGGTACGATCAAGATGAGTGATAAGAAAGCCATGTTAATTCCAGACAATGCAAGATCTGGAATTCAGATTCAAATTAGTGAGGGGCAATTAAATGGCGCAGTCAATGGAGTAAAAGCTCTTGTTAAGATAACCGTATGGCCAAAATCTACAAGTATTCCGTTTGGAGAAGTAATTGCCATATTAGGTTATCCTGGAACCAATGATGTGGAGATGCTTTCGATTCTTTACAATCAAGGAATCGATCCTATATTTCCAGATGCAGTTTTAGAGGAGGCGGAACAGGTATCTATTAATTTAGATGAACATGAAATTGCCAAACGAAAAGATTTTAGAGAGATCTTAACCTTTACAATAGATCCTGCTGATGCGAAAGATTTTGATGACGCCATCTCTTATCAAGAATTGTCAAATGGCGACTTTGAATTAGGCGTTCATATAGCGGATGTAAGTCATTATGTTCGTCCAGGTAGTGCGATGGATAAAGAAGCGCTTAAAAGATCTAATTCGGTCTATTTGGTGGACAGAGTAATTCCAATGTTACCGGAACAATTATCAAATATTGCTTGTTCACTCCGACCACATGAAGATAAGTATAGTTTTTCGGCAGTCTTTGTAATGAATAGAAAAGGTGATGTAAAATCAGAGTGGTTTGGAAAGACTGTTATTCACTCCAATAGAAGATTTTCTTACGAAGAAGCGCAGGAAATCATAGAAGGAAAATCTGGAGATCATGAAAACGAAATTCGCGCTATTGATAAAGTGGCAAAAATCATACGAAAAGAGCGCTTAGCGCAAGGGGCGTTAAATATTGAATCCGAAGAAATGCGCTTTCAACTCGATGAAAAGGGGCACCCTATTGGAACGATTGTCAAAACATCTAAAGATGCCCATAAATTGATTGAAGAATTCATGTTATTGGCCAATAAACGCGTTTGCACTTACTTATCAAAACCGTCTAAAAATAAAGATGTTATTCCAATGATATATAGAGTTCATGATAAGCCAGATCCAGAAAAAATTGGATTCTTAAAGCTTTTCATTGATAAATTCGGACATGAACTTTCCTATCAAGGAATGGATGAAATTGCTAAAAATATCAACCATCTATTATTAAATATCAGAGCAGAAAATGAATTCCCTTTGATACAATCAATGGTTATTCGTTCCATGGCGAAGGCGACCTACGAAACGGCCAACATCGGACACTTTGGATTAGCCTTTACCCATTATTCTCACTTTACCTCTCCTATAAGGAGATATGCAGATTTGATGGTACACCGCATCTTAGAGCAGGAACTACAGGGGAGAAACCATACTTACGGTAATTCATTGGATGAAATTTGCAAGTTAATTTCTCGCAATGAAAGGAAAGCTTCAGAAGCAGAAAGAGAATCCACAAAATATTTCCAAACACTCTTTGTAATAGATCGCATTGGAGAGGAATTTGAAGGAGTAATTTCTGGAATTACGGAGCATGGAATGTATGTGCGTCTTCTAGAAAACAATTGTGAAGGAATGGTTTCCATGCAATCCATTGAAGGAGATCGCTATTATTTTGATGCCGATAAGTTTAGAATTATTGGATCACGGTTCCACAAAGAATATAATTTTGGGGATAGTGTAAAGGTGAAAATTACAGATGTAAGTACTAAAAAGAGGCAGATTGACTTGATGCTTTCAAAAGATTAAGGAGCAAACATATCACCGCCGTTTGACTTTTGCATTTCCATGCCATGCCTAAACATTTTTTGAACAACAATTTTGCCTGATGCATTATAAAGAGTGAAATAACCATCTTTCAAACCGTCTTTATAATGAATATCATTCATCAAATTTCCTTGTCTACCAAATTGCTGAAAATCACCTTCTAATTTTCCGTTTTTATAATTGGAAATAATCGTTGGTACAACACCGCCTGGATAATAATCAATCCATTTTCCAGTTTTTAACCCATTTTTAAATTTACCGGATTGTTTAACCGTAAAATCAATTTGAGAATATGTTTTATAGGGGCCGTGCTGAACACTTTGAATAGATTTCATTCCCATGATAACAATACCGCCATTGGAATTTTTTAACTTTTTAATTTTATATTGAACTTCTTCTTTGAGGGCTCCATTATTATAATATTCTTGCCAACGCCCATTTTTAAGACCATTTTTATAGGTGCCAGATAAAATTAATGTACCATTTGGGGTATAAGAAACCCAATATCCATCTAGTTTTCCGTCTTTAAAAGTTGCTTTATTTTTAATGCGGGCGTTTTCCCAAAAATTCTCCCAAACGCCAAATTCTTTGCCTTCCATATAAGAACCTTGCATTAAAAGTGTACCGTCTTCATACCAAGTCTGCCAAAAACCATGTTTTAAATCATTTAGATAAACTCCTTTCCGATAGGGCGTACTATCCTTGTAAAAATAAAGCCATTCTCCACTGCGTAAACCCTTTGAATAATTGGCTTTATAAGATAATTCACCAGAAGAATAGTAATATTCCCACGGTCCTACTTGTAAATTTAGCTCAAAGTCACCTTCCATTTCTACCCCCTTGCCGTCAGGTAAATTCCAGAGCCAGTGACCTGTCTTTTTTCCATATTCATAGGAACCTACTGTGTTAATTGTGCCTTCAGGAAAGTATACGATATAGGAACCATGGAGCGAGTCCAATGCATAACCCATTTGTTTGTCAAGATTACCACTTTGATCATAAAAAAGCCAAGTACTATCTTTTTTACCATTTTTAAAGAACCCGCTCACAGAAACTCGGCCATTGGCAACCCTTTCCTCAAAAGAACCATTTTTTAAACCTCCAACAAATTGATAATTTTCTTTAAGTAAACCCGTAACAAAATAAGTATTTATAAAACCATCTCCTGAAGTGACTGTTTGCGTGTGTTGTTTGTCATTTTCCCAATAATCCATTGTATAAGTGGTGTCCCCGATTACATTTTCTACAGTTTTTTGGACTCCATTTTCATAAAAATATTTCCAAATACCAATCGGACTGCCCATATTAAATTGACCAGATATTATTAATTTTCCATCTTCATTGTATTCATTGAACGCACTGTCAGGCACATTAAATACATAATACATCTGTTGCTTTATTTTTTTATTGGGGAAAAAAATTGTTTGCTTTCCATGCATACGGTCTCGAAAATAATACCGTTCCTCTTCTAGCGCGCCTTCAAGTGAATAAAATTGCCACTTACCATGTTTTTCTGTGGTTGAAGGATGTTGCTCATCAATATAATAAGATCCTGTTGCGTTAATAAATTTTTTATTAGCATCCCAATAGACTTTAGTTTTTGGGGATAAATTTTCTGGCAGTACCTTTTGAGAATAAGTTGATTGATAAAATAATAATAAAAGAAGTAATGCAAAAAACCTAATCATAAGCAGATAAAGAAAAAATTAATAATGGTTACATCTTTCCTAGAAACTGTTGTAAAAGTAAAAAGAGTCCAAAGGTAAAGAAGACTAAACCTATTAAACGATTAAGCGCTACTAATAAAGAGTCTGTTACTAAAGGTCTCAATTTTTTTGCTCCTAAAATTTTTAAAACATCTATTCCAAAGTAGGTCAATAAAACTATCGAAACGAAAGCGAAAATTTGAAAATGACTTTCTTCATTATCTACCACACTATATCCTTTTGCTATAATGCCAATCCAATAAAATATTACCGCTGGATTTGCAAAATTTAGTACAAAACCTTTAATTGCCAATACTACATAATCCATTTTATTATTTTGAGATTCAGCGCTTGCTTCCTCTAAATTAAATTGCGGTTTCTTAAAAAAAGAGTAAAAACCATAACCAATAAATAATATACCCCCAATAATTGCCAAAATTAAATTATTCTTCCCATCGCCAGAAGTAAGACTTTTTAATTGTGAGGCAAAAATAAAGGCAAATAATATATAGACAATATCACTGATAAAAACACCAAGATCCAATGCTAAAGCTGCACGGACGCCTTTAGTGATACTTGTTTCGAGTAAAATAAAAAATACTGGCCCCACCATTACACTGAGTAAAAATCCGATGCCAAATGCTTGTAAGTAGAAATCCATTAAGTACAAAAATAGAAATACATTCGAGGAAGAACGAAAAATAATGCAGAAGAGTTTTAAGAAATCTATTAAGTTGCTTACTTTTGTATTGAAAATATTTGAAATGAAGACAATCCTAGCAAACGAAAAATTAAGCACTATAATTTCTTTAGTAGAAAAAAAAGGTGTTGACAATCCTAAACTTATTGAGGAATTAAAGTCCTTAAGAGTAATGGCACTTACAGAAAAGGATCCACTTGTGGTAAAGGTGTTAAGACTGACTTACGAATTTCTTACAGAAAATACTGCCTTTAATGTTCAAGCGCAATATGAAGAAGATGAAGAAGGAAATGAATACCCTATTGAAATAGAAGAAAAAGAGAATTTACTGTATTTATTAAATCTATTAAAAAATGCAGAACACAAAGTGAATCGTGAAGAATTGAAAGACTATAGAACTAGTTTAAAGACAGAATTATATTAATTCTCCAATTGGGGCAACCTATTTTGAAATGATCGCGTCTTTTATTTATAGACAAAAGCGTTTGTTTATACTTAGATTTATTTAACTTGCAGATAAGCCTAAAAAGAAACACCCTTTTCTTTTTAGGCTTTTTTATTTAACAATAGTTACAATATCTAGACTCATCATCGTGTTCAAACGGTACTGCTAAATCATAAATTTCATTTATTGTTTCTTCTAATAGCTGCTCAAATAAAGCTGGCATTTCACTTATACTCCCCCCTGCCATACTCAGCTTATGAGTATATCCCGTTGAAGTTACTAAGGATAAAATACTTGCTTCAGCAGGTTTACAATGGTAGTTTTGCTCAAACAATAAACAATAAAGACTTAATTGTAAAGTATGCTTTGATGCTTTAAATGCTTCTCGTAATGTTTTTCCTTCTGGCCATTTAAATAATACATGATCGGGTTTGACCTGGCCAGATTTGTAATCTAAAATTCTATAGCCATCTCCAATCCGATCAATTCTATCAATAAACCCTTTTAATTGAATGATTTTAGGGGAGCCATTTAATTGAATTTGAACACTACATGCTAATGGAGCCTCAAGTTGCTCAATAAACAGAGGTTCTGAAAGTGTTGAAATAAATGCTTTTTCGGAAAATAGTGTTTTACGCACAATTTCATTTGCCATTTCAAAACTTAATAAATTCTTTCCTGTAGCAAATAATGATTTATCATTATTGAAATGCTTCATAAAACGAGAATACAATATCGGCGGAAATGCAATCAGCATTTTGTCTATACTTGATGTGCTCAATGGTGGTGGACTTGGACTGATAAAATTTCTTTCCTTATCACGCTGAGCAAAAGGGAGAAATAATTGCTCTAGGGTATCGTGAATAAAAGTTCCAAAAGCACCGCTTTCAATTTCCTCCATTACCGTATCCGCCTCACCAAATTCTACAATGTATCTATAATAAAAATCTAAGGGGCAAGAAAGATATTTATTGAGTGCTGATGCTGAAATTGGTTTTTCAAAATAGGCGTCTAACTGAGCAATAATATCTATTTTTTTATCAATACTACTGGATCCAATATCACTTTTTTCAGGAAAAGAAGTGATATAATAACTTTTATTAAATACGATATTTGGATTTATTCGTGCTAATTCTAATTCCAGTTGATTTAAATATCTACTTGGTTCAGCGTTCGTTATTTGGTCACTTAAAGTCGTATAAGTAATGGTTAAATCCTCACAATAATGCAGGAGACGATAAAAATGTTGGGCAAAAATCCCTTGTTTTTCGCGTTGGGTTGGCAAGCCAAGTCCTTTTCGAAGGTCTATGGGAATAATTGTCTTTAAATTATTGGTTGGCGGTAAATTACCTTCATTCATTCCTAACAGAATAATCCGTTTAAAATCCAACATTCGAGTTTCTAAAAGTCCCATGATTTGAAGTCCATCAATCGGATTACCATGAAAAGCAATACTTTTTGAATGCCAATGCTGATTAAATAATAATTTAAAGGTTCGGAGTGATAAATCAGGCAAGCCCTCATTAACAATTATTTCGAAGGCATTAATTGATTGATCAAATACGCTAAGAATACTGTTCTCGAATTCAAAACTACTTGGAATTTTCTTTCCTAAAAAAGAATTAATCGCTCTTATACTTTGAATTGCTTTACTCCAATCTTGCTCCCATGGAATATACATTTTGTTCAGTAATTCTAATACATCTGCACTAATTTGAAGATTATCTAAATTTTGAAAAACTCTATTGTATCGAATCATGTCCTGTTCCATGTGCACTAATTTCGATTTTGCGGCATCATCTAACCAAGAAATACAAAAAATATGATTTATTATGCGTTGTAAATCTTTGTGATAAACAGCATTTGTTTTAAAACGGCTTTTATTTTCTTGAATATCGAAAATAATTTCAATCCATGATTTTATTGGGGTTTGATTGAGCGGTAAGCCCAGCGTTATATTTGCTTTTCCTACGGATAGAGGAAGGTTTTTTACCAAGGCACTAATCAATGTTTCATCCGCTAAAAGAACTAAAGTGTCCTCCATTGCTGCAGGTGTCATCTTGGCGAGTTCAGTAGCTGCAATTTTAACTTGACCTGTCAATTGCGCACATTGTATTAAATCGATTTTTAAAGGCTTTGTGCTCAATTCATTTCTAACGAATTCAGGTTTATTAATGCCAAATGCCTTATTGTTTTTGCGTTGAAATAAACCAGCTTCATGGGTGGGGTTACTCAAATAATAAACATCTGAATCGATATAATAAACGGCAGATTTTTTCTTAATTAAATAATCTATGACTTTTGTTTCTGCGGCTGACAATGCATTAAAACCAGCAAATAAATAAAATGCATTAGGGTTTTCTGAAAATAATAACGATGTGTTTTGGGCAAGATGCCTATACGATTGCGCTGGCGTTATATAATTTTGTTGCAATAATAAATTATCCAATACATCATATAACCCAGGAAGCAGGTCCCAGAATCGCATAAAGACCTTTTGAGCTTCTGTGATTTCTTTATCTTCTAAATTCCAACTCTCTAGCTCTTTGATTGCTTTAAGGTTCTTAAAAACATCTTTTGGATCCAAAAGATATCTGTTAATATCTTCGAAGTCATTGAGCACTAAGGGGGCCCAAGTTAAAAAACTTTCAAAATCTTGTTGTGTTTCTGTCTCAACAATTCCATAAGCTTTATAAAGTAAAAGCAAATAACGAGAAGGGTCAATTATTTTTTTGGGGGCAAGAGAAGAGAACAACTCATCAATGGTAATAATTTTAGGCGCAAAAATTGGTTTGCCATAATGCTTTGATAAAGCGGCCATTAAATATTTTACGGCACGCGATGAGGGCAAAATAACCACCAAATCATCATTTAACCAGTTATTATCTTTAATTCTTTGTGCAATAAAATCTATGAATTTCATTTATTTCTTTGTTAAAAAGGTAAGGTAAGTAGATTTATTTACGGTATGTACAGCAACAGTAGGATAATACTTTGCAAATAAAGGCGATGTTTTAATCAGTTTTTTCTTCTCGAACCTAAAATTAAATCCCTCTATTCCTTTTTCACCAATTTCAATCAAATCAATCTGTTGGCGTGTATGAGAGCGCCAGAAGTGATATTTTGGATGTCTTCTGTTGATGGCATTCCACTTAATTCTTTCAGCAATTAACCAATTCTTCCATAAGGCATCTAAATCAATCCGCATAGCGAGTGGGTTGAAATTATTTATCACTGCATTTCGAATACCATTGTCCATAAAAATAAATATATGCGTCTTTTTTAACTCATAACGCTGATCTTTACTATAACAAGGTATTTTGTATATAAGGTGAGCATCAATTAGTATATGAATATAGCGTTCAACCGTTTCATTATCTACTTGTATTAATTCACTTATTTGATGATACGATAAGGCTTGCCCCATATGATGCGCCAAGACTTGAATGGTGCGCCATAAAATATCATTTTTATTTATCCGGCTTTTTGCATTAAAGGGGCCATCTAACATCGTTTTAGAAAGTCCCTTAAGATCTAACTCAATTTGCTCATTGTTTACCTCTAAGCTAAAATAATTTCCATAAATTAATCTTTTTTCAATTGATTTATCTTCAGCCGAAAGACCATTTTTAATGGTATATTCATAAAATGTGGGTGCAGGAAAATAAAAACTTAAGCTAGCATTATCAAGTGCGTCTACTAATTCAATATCAAGACTTGTTTTGTTTTTTGCGATTAGAATTAAGGAAGAAGTGACTGCTTGATCAAGAACGGCACCAACTAATGTAGATAGTAATACTAAATGTTCACATTCATTAATTATAGCATAAGGAGCTTGATTAATGAACCAAATTAACTCCTCAAATTTTAATTTATTTATTTCACCTCTAATGACTGAATCACTTAAGTCGATCACACTATAATTGAATGACTTATCAATTAGAATTTCTGCTGCAAAATTTATATTATTCAAGCCTTTTGGGCCATATAACAAGAGTAATTTATTGCCCGGAAGCAGCATAGAAAATGCCTCCTTAAAGATTCTATTCATGTTCTTTTTCGCTAAATTTAATATTATTTAGCGTTATTCAAAGATAATTTTATCAAAAAATTGTTTAGGTCTATTGGAGTTCATAAACCTATTCCCACCATAAGTTTTAGCAATTAGTAATGATTCACCATTAGTAAATAATTGGACCCAATGCAAACCTTCTGGATAAACATCTGACAATCCAGAATAACTTAAAGTACCATCAAGTGACTCTTGGTAAGTATAAGTTGAATTTTCTGGACTTGCAATATAAATGTCAGCATAGGTATTAAAGGTCAAAGTGGAATCATAAGGGATGATTTCTATTTGATAGGTATTCCCTTGTCCTAATTCACGATAAATGGCTTTAACTGTATTGTCTTGAGTAGTAACTTTTGGTACTCCAGGAAAGTGAATTAGGACATTTTTATCCTTAAGGATTAAATCATAACCTTTATTAATTTTTCGAACAGAAGATTTTTCATTGGTTGGCAATTCAGAATACATTGCACTGACAAGTTTAACATTAAATCCTTTATTTCTCAATAACTTAATCATTCCTTTATCTCCATATAAATGCCCAGCGCCAACTGCTACGAAAAGTGCTTGGTTTTTATTTAAACAGGAATCCAAAACGCGAAGCATTTTATAATTCCTTTTAATAATCAACGATTCGTATACTTCTGGATTTTGGGATAAATTTAATCGCATAAACTTATCTATTTCACTTAAATTTCCTTCCAAATACAAATCTATCAATGCTTTACTTTTCCTATTTTTCTTTAAGGATTCCCATTGATTGTCATCATTGATTGGTAAATCAATTAGCGCATTTACTTGTTCTTGGTTGGTCTCAAGAGGAATAAGTTTTTTACCCATGTACAAGGCGTACTGTTGAAAATAAGCGTCTAGAAATTGAGGCATACCATTCTCATCGCCATAAACGGTTTTAGAAGCCGAATTTGAACTTGTATATGGTTTACCTAAATCATCAAAGAGCATTATTACATCATTATCTCGGGGATCAATATCTTCGAAATAATCAAAGATATTGGTCTCCAATAAAATTGATTGCGCATGATCTAATGCAAAATAAACACTGTCCGACAAGTAAAAAACTCTTTTGTCATTGGAATGTAGCGTGCCAAATATATAAGATTTTACAGCGTTATTTGGACTTGAAATTTCCCAAAGTAACTCGCTATTGGTGCGCACATTTTGCGAAGAAAGCCTAAATACACTTATGAGCGCAAAGCAAAATATTAAAATCTTCATAATCACTCAAAGTTAAAGTTTTCTAGAAGATCCTTGCAATATTATTTTCACCAAAAGAATACGGTAAATAAGCAAATGAGGGGATTTGTTTAGTAAGAATTATATTTCCTTTATAACCCAGAAATATTTTGCCGAATTTTTCTAAGCCCATAGCATAAGCTGCATTAATTGATAATGCATTAAAAGCCTCTTCTGGCGTCAACTTCATGTTAATACAAGCCAATGACCAAACCATAAATAAATTAAAATTTGGACTAGAACCTGGATTATAATCACTTGCAAGCGCTAGCGGTAAATCTGCCGCTAGAATCCTTCTAGCATCACCGTATGGAATATTAATAAAGAAAGAACAGGCAGGTAAGAGGGTCGGTATACAAGTACTATTTTGCAGGGCTAGAATATCCCGTTCATCTAAAACCTCTAAATGATCAACTGATTTGGCCCCCAACTCACAAGCAGCGGCAACACCTCCCAAAATAGAAAACTGATTAACATGTACTTTGGGAATTAAACCATATTTATTTCCAGCACGCAAGATTTCTTGCATTTGTTCTAATGAAAAGTAATTCCTCTCACAAAAAACATCAATATAATCCGCCAATCCTTCTGCAGCAATTATCGGAAGCATTTCCTTTATGATTAGAGAAATATAAGCTGCTTGGTCTGATTTATAAGCAATAGGAAAAGCATGAGCTCCTAAAAATGTTGCTTTTATTGGAATTGTGAAATAGGACTTCATGCGTTTGATTACGCGAAGTATTTTTAATTCAGAGGCGACATTAAGTCCATATCCTGATTTAATTTCAAGGGCACCTGTACCCAATGCTATCATTTTTTTAACCCTATTACAAGATAATTCAAACAGTTCATCTTCGCTTAAATTTGCTAAAGCATCAGCTGAATTCAAGATTCCCCCTCCTTTGAGAGCTATTTCCTCATAAGAAAGACCAAGAATCCTGTCAACAAATTCACCTTCACGAAAAGCTGCAAAAACGGTATGCGTATGAGCATCACACATGGCAGGTAAAACATAAGAGCCTTCTGCATCAACAACTTCAACATCACGCCAATCTGTTATGCCTTGCCAATCCTGCATTAAACCATAATCAATAACTTCCCCATCTTCCAGAGCAAGAAAAGCATTTTCAAGAATTGGAAGCAAAGACATTTGTTTTCCTTTCAGCACAGAAGGAAGGTTTTCACCAGTCTGAACCAATCCTTTAATATTCTTTATGAGAATTTTTGTCATTGAATTTTCTTATAAGATCAATCAAAATTAAGTAAAAAGTTGGACTGTAGGAGTTGATTTACTCAAAAGCACAAGCGTATAAAAACAATTCAAAAAATTGTCATGCAATAACAACAGGATCCAATAATTGAATTGTCCATTCATCTGCATCTATTACAACTTGAGCGCCAATTGGAATTGAATGTTTATTCTTCACATGACCCAATAAAAATCCAGCATAAACAGGGATTTTTAAATTTCCGAAATGTTGAAACAATACCTCCATTAATGAAAAAGACCATGCTGGTTCCTCTGGTAAGCACTTGCGAAATTGTCCTAAAACTATACCATTGACTTGATCAAAAACTCCATTCAATTTCCATTGAGTAAGCATCCGATCAATCCGATATGGCTCTTCAAGAACTTCTTCAAAAAAAAGAATCTTGCCCCTCCAATCAGGTAAATATTCACTTCCAAGTAAACCTGTCATTACACTTAAATTCCCCCCGAATAATTCTCCTTCTGCCCTACCGGCGACAATAGTAGTTGGTGGTGTATCATATAAAGGTAAAACAGGTGTATTGTATAAAAATGGCTTGGCATTTGAAAGCACCTCATCAATTGATTTCCAGCTAAACTCGTTCCAAGTTGCATTTCCATTGGGGCCATGGAAAGTAATTAAGCCAGTCTTAGCGGTAATAGCATTCAACAACGA
Source organism: Flavobacteriales bacterium (assembly GCA_947476515.1). Taxonomy (GTDB): domain Bacteria; phylum Bacteroidota; class Bacteroidia; order Flavobacteriales_D; family Crocinitomicaceae; genus UBA952. The sequence continues at coordinate 368 of CANJQZ010000021.1, read as the reverse complement.
AGAGATATCACTGAAGCCCATTATTATTTTTGGATTTTTTTGAATCAGATCATAATCAAGCAAGGGCAATATTCGAGCACAGCCCCAACCACCTCTAGTAAAAAAAATAGCCTTAATACTAGTGTCAGAAATCATATCCATAAATTCAGCAGCACGCAGTTGATCATCCGCCGAGAAATACCCGTATTTATTACGAGCATTCACTCCTTCCTTAACTTCAAAACCATGATCTTTTAGCACTTGAATGAAGGTAGTAATGTCATTAACATCATGTATAGCTCCAGCACTTGCACATATGCCAATGGTATCACCTTTTTTTAAAGCCTTAGGTTTTATTTTATTGGGAGATGAAAGGGACGAAGGCTTTG
>CANJQZ010000020.1 GCA_947476515.1 Flavobacteriales bacterium | reverse complement strand
CCAAGAAGCAACAACACCTTCTAACATGGTGTCACTTAATTTCGGCATGTAAACAACTTCAGCCATGTATTATAATTTTTAGTATTCTTTAATATAAGGGTAGTCTGTCTGAACATATATGTCTTCATAAAGTTCATGTGCTTCTGGGTAGGGAGAATTTTCTGCAAAAGTCACAGATTCTTCAACCTCTTTTTTAACCCATAAGCTGATATCTTCAATTTCTTTTTCATTCAGCCATTTGTTCGACTTAATTACTTCTAATACATGATCGATAGGATCTTTTTCCATCCACTCATTCAATTCTTCTTTTGTTCTATATTTTTGTGGATCAGACATCGAATGTCCTTTATATCTATAAGTACGAATATCAAGTAATGTAGGTCCATCGCCTCTTCTTGCTCTATTACAAGCTTCTTCCATTGCATCATGAACATCTTCTGGACGCATACCATTTACAATCTTCGAAGGCATTTCGTATGATAATCCAATTTTTGACAAATCTGTTACATTGGTAGTTCTTTCAACCGATGTTCCCATCGCGTAATTGTTATTTTCAATGATATAAATAACAGGCAACTTCCAATTCATAGCCATGTTGAATGTTTCATGTAAAGCACCTTGGCGCACCGCACCGTCACCCATAGAAACTACGGCAACATTTTCAGTGTTATTGTATTGTTCAGCAAATGCAACACCTGTACCCATTGGTATTTGAGCACCTACAATTCCGTGCCCTCCCATAAAGTTTTTCTCTTTATCAAAAAAGTGCATAGATCCACCTTTACCTTTCGAGCAACCTGTACTTCTACCATATAATTCAGCCATAAGTACACGCGGATCAGTTCCTAAAGCTAAAGGATGCGCATGGTCACGATAGGCAGTCATGTGTTTGTCATTTGGGCGACAAGCGCTTGCTGTTCCCGCTACAATTGCTTCTTGACCAATATATAAGTGACAAAATCCACCAAATTTTTGTTGAATATATAACTGTCCAGTTTTTTCTTCAAAACGACGAATTAATAGCATGTCTTTGTACCATTTCACATAAGTTTCTTTTGGAAACTTTGTTTTCTGAGCAGCAGTAGTTTTCGTTGCTATTGATTTGTTTGCAGTTGTTGATTTAACAGCCATTTAATGAAGTATTAAAATTGAAAAGCAAATATAAGAAGGAAATTCATATTTCAAACAAATTGTCATGATTACACTAAGTAATTTTCAAAGCAATTTATAGATTTTAGAACCTTTAGCTATTTTGAGGTTCATTTGTCTTCCATGCTTTATAGACAAGAAATATTCCAGCAATTACAAATGGGATGCTGAGCATTTGACCTGTATTGATAAAATATTCAAAATCTCTAGCAGTTTGACCTTCCTTAAGAAATTCGATAAAAAATCTTGTTCCGAATACAAGCACTAGAAATACGCCAAAAATTAATCCTTTTTTTCGCCATAAGTCTTTTTTCCAAAAGAGAAAAAGTAGCAATCCAAAAACAAATAAATAGCAAAGTGCTTCATAGAGTTGCGTTGGATGTCTCACTGGAATCATAGACCAATCACACTGGTATGGATAGCCACAATCATGATGTAAAAACTTAAATCCCCAAGGAACGGTGGTTACATGTCCAACCATTTCATGATTGACTAGATTGCCAAAGCGAATAAATGCAGCTCCAATAGCGATAGGGGCAGCCATTCGATCAAGTGTCCAAAGAAATGATTTTTTGACAACTTTTTTAGAGAAAATATAAAGTGAAATAAGAATTGCTAGTGCCGCACCATGACTGGCCAATCCACCTTCCCAAATTTTAATAATATCTCCAGGATGGGAAAAATAACCTCTTTCCAAAATAACGCCATTTGAAATGGTATCGTAATAAGGTCCATAAAAAAGCACATGTCCTAATCGCGCACCAATGATTGTGGCAAGTACCATATACATGACTAATTTATCTAATGTGTCATTGCCAATTTGCTCTTTTTGGAACATTTTTTTAACCACAAAATAGCCAAGAATTAATCCTGTAACGAAGAGTAAACCGTATAAATTTGGTGTGCGATACCCATCAATAATTTCAGAATTTACCGCCCAATTAATTGTAAAAAGCACCTTATTTTTTTATTGAATGTTCAATCAAAGATAATGGTTTTTCTGTATTGAGCTTAAAGGGTAATTTATTTGATCTGCCTTTCTTGAAAATCTTATTACTATTGTCTTTTCCTTGCCTCAATTCTTTCTGCAATTCTAGTGGTAAATTTATTGTATCTAAACATTCGTCAGAGCAACAATTTTTCTTTGTTTCCTTGCAGGAGTCGCATTGAATGAAGAGTAAATGACAAGCATCATTGACACAATTGGTATGTGTATCAGCAGGAGCGCCACATTGATGACAAACTGCAATTATATCATCAGAGATTCTTTCGCCCCTTCTTTCATCGAAGACAAAATTCTTACCAATAAATTTATTCTCTATGCCTAATTCTTTTGCGTCGTTGGCGTATTTAATAATTCCTCCTTCCAGCTGATGGATATTCGCAAATCCTTTGTGTTTGAACCAAGCAGATGCTTTTTCACAGCGAATTCCACCTGTGCAATACATCACTATATTTTTATCTTCATTGCCTTTGAGAATTGTTTCTTCAATATAAGGCAAGGATTCTCTAAAAGTATCCACATCGGGAAGATGTGCTCCTTTGAAATGACCAACCTCGTGTTCGTAATGATTTCTAAAATCAATTAAAATCGTATCAGGATCGTTGGTAAGTTCATTGAATTCTGCAGCTTTCAGATGTTTTCCAATTTTAGTAACATCAAAATTTTCATCTTCTAGTCCATCTGCTAGAATTTTATCTCGGACCTTTATTTTTAGTTTTAAAAAAGGAAATTCCGCTTCCGCATCATCCACGGCAAAGTTCAGGCGGACATTATTTAGAAATTCAATTCCGTATAAAGCTTCTCTAAATGCACCTAAGAATTCTGTAGGAACAGCAATTTGAGCATTAATTCCTTCGTGTGCAATGTAAGTACGACCGACTACATCAAATTGCGACCACATTTGAAAAAGGTGATCTCTAAAGAGTTGAGGATTTACAATTTTAGCATATTTATAAAAAGATATGGTGACAAATTTATGTCCAATCTCTCTTAAATGTTTCTCTAAATCCTCCTTGTTTAATTTATTCCACAGTTGCATGCTATGTTTTTTTAAATTTTGGAACAACAAAGATAAGTGAAAAGCAGTGCCTAAAAAATGATTCTAATCATCTTTTTAAAGTTTATTTTTAAGACTCATCCAGCCACCACCATTATGAACTTCAGTAAATCCATTTTGTAAAAGTATTGATTTGGCTGAAGCACTCCTCATACCAGAAGCACAGCATGTAATAATCACTTTATCTTTTGGAATCTTATTAAGATGATTTTTTAATTGTTGTAATTCAATATTTTTCGATCCTTTTATGTGTCCACTTGCAAATTCAGAACTAGTTCTTACATCAATAATTATTGCTCCTGCTTGGCTTAATGATTTATAATCTACAGATTTAAAACCAAAAATAGTATTTAAAAACCCCATGATTAACTATTTAATTTATAGTTCACTTCCATCCAACCACCACCATTCTCGCAGATCAAGCCTTTACTTTGAAAATAATTGGCTGCCTGACCACTTCTTCCGCCACTTGCACAACAGAAAATCACGGGGCTTTCCATTTCAAATAAAGCAGTTTCGTGCTCCAAGATTTCTTGCAATGGGATATTAATTGAGTTGAGGACATGTCCGCCACTAAATTCTGCTCGCGTTCTTACATCGACAATAGTTCCTTTAATTTCGCTCATTTTATTTCTTTTTTATGTGTTAATGAAAGTACTAGATTAGAAAACAAACCGAACATTAATCCGCCATATATAGTTGATAAAATAGGGGAAGAGCTTATGGCGCATCCTTCTTTACAACCAAAATTCAAATTATATAAATAGCCCAAAACTCCACCTAGTACTACTGCAATAATGGTTATTATTCTTGTGTTTTTCTTTGTCATTAGTTCAAATATTTTCACAAATGTACAGCTATCATTGTAGTTGAATTGTATCAATTGTTACATAATAATTTTTTTATTTCTAGAAATAGGTTTACTACCTTTGTCAAAATTCATTTTATGAAACATGTTAGTTTAAAAAGTATTGAAGAAGCGATTGCTATAGTAGATAATCTTGATGATGATGCATTAGAAGCTTTATCTGAGAAATATGCATTGGCACAACAAGAATTATTAGACTATGTAATGTCAGCTCCACAAGAGTATGAAAATGATTCTTTGGAAGGTTTATTAATTTATTATTTCTGTTTGATATTGGCTGCATTTGAAGCGGAAGGAATTACACTTCGTGAAGTAACTGATGCTGAAATTGATGAAATGCAAGAGCCATTTTTTGAAATGTTGGACAGTTATTTTGAAGAAGAGGATGAAGAAGAATTAGAGTCATTTTGTGATCAACCACAACTCGCTCAATTCATGGCGATGGAGGTATCTACTGATGATGAAGATGGCACGAGCATGGATGAAGAAACTGCAACCCAACTTTTTATTGTAACGCTGGCAATGATTTCCCTTTTGAATAAGGCTATCGTTTCTTAAGATTATATTTTCACGAAAGGCAAGGTAATGGAGCGATTGCTCTGACTTACTTTTACAAAATACATTCCATGTAAATAAGAGCTAATGTCAATATTTAATTGCATTACGGACTCTTGTACTTTTTCCATTGTTTGTCTCAATATCAAGCGACCACTTAAATCATATAGCATGATATAGGTTTCTCCAGCACCTGATACCGTATTGTCAACAGTAATAGTTATGGAACTCGCACTTGGATTGGGATATAAATACGCCAATCCTTCAGGAAGTACCGGACAAGGCGCGAATTTTTCACCTGGAGATCCACCTTCACAACCAACAAACCACGATAAGCCATTATTAGGATCTATAAAACTTCCGTTAAAGGCACTTTCAAAAGTATAATCTTGAGTTGCTGGGATATTTGACCAGGGTGCAATAGTATCATAGAGAAAACTATTAATTAATACTCCATTAGAATTGTATATTCTAATACCATCTTTGGCTGATAGACCAAAATCAAAAACACCAATTACATTTTCAACATGTGGATGTCTTTGCGTAAATGCATTTAAGTCATTGCCAATTACAAGATAAGCATTGGGCTGTAAGGAAACATCAGGCATAATGAATTGATGACTTGACTTTCCATCTTTAAAAATCATTCCACCAAGTGAAATGCTATTAGAACTGGTATTTAGAATTTCTATCCAATCGCCAGAATTGTATTGTTGATCAATATTATTAAAATTAAACTCACTTATATTGATGGGTTCTTCGCATGGGCTATAGGCTTTGCCGGGAGATCCGCTGATACAGCCACAAAACCAAGTGTTTTCGTCTAGAATTGAATTATCAGCATGTTTATTCTCTAATGTTCTTCCCCAACCATCTGCACATTTAGGGTAGGGGGCTTCATCAGAATAAACAGCGACTAAGGCCATGCTGTCAAAAGGATTAAAAATTCGAATGGAATCGTATTTATTGCTCCAAACAAAGCCCGTTCCTCCAACTACATTTTGAACTTGGGGGTACATGGAATTAAAAAGTGCTAAGTTTTCACAAACTACCAAATATCCATTTGGTGGAATAATGGTATGATCCTCAAAACTAAATTTATCGTAATGATTTTTCGACTTAATATGCCATGCTGTTAAGTCCATGGCAGTAGATCCAAAATTATGTAACTCAATCCAATTTCCGCCATCTACCGTTGGGTCAGGATTGTAATTAATCTCTGAAATGGTCAAAGATGGTTCTTCAGGTGAACCGATAAATACTGCCTTGAATAGATCGTTTTGATCAATATTCTGGGTAATACTTGCCTGCAACAAGCTGCCTGCTGGAAGTGTTATATTTTGAACCCAATTTTGGAAGGTATAGCCTGGATTGGCTACGGCTGTTATTTTAACGGGGACACCATCAAAATAAACACCTGTCCATGGAAGAGTTTCCGGTACAATAGTTGATATTTTGATATATCCTGCTCCTGCTGGATATACATCTAAACTAACATTTACTTTTTTCACTAAATTAAATTCAGTAACCATCTGATTTCGCACGACAGTATTTCTATTGTTAAACTGTCCAATGTGAACATTTCTCCAATAGGCATAATTGGCCATACCACCAGCTACATCGCCTGTCCATAATTGCAAATGTCTAGGTAGTTCTGGAAGTAATTCGTTATACATGCTGTCAATAATAGGGGTGTATTTAGCACTTTGAAAAGTGAAATTCATAAGATCTGCGTATCGATTCACAAAATAATTTTTAAATTCTGTGTTTTGAACCAAGGCATCATAGATTTGCCAAAATGGATTTGGTTGTTGGTTGTACCTAAACCAATCAAACATATTGGTATTATAATCGGTCCAACCACCAAGACCCCATTCTAAATCTTGCAAAAAGAACCGCCATTTATTATCGGTGGTGCGTGTCCTTGCCATTTTCATGTTATTGTAGATCCAATCGGCATTTGCAAACCAGTTTTCTCCGGCGATGTAATCTGTGTAATTGTATAAGTCTAGTTTTTTATTACTTTCATTAAAATAGTTAGGACTTGAAGCATCTGCTGTAGTGATGTAATCGCGCATGGAGAAAAACGAAGTGTCTGAACCTTTGACAGTTCTAATTACCCCAGCGCCATAAAAATAACTTACTGATAATAAGTCTAGGCTATCTCTATCATTTCCATAATTATTTTCAAAGTAACCTTCATTCGCCTTTTCGCGCAATTCATAAATACCAAAGTATTGACCATTTAAGTAAACTACTGCCGGGGTATAACCCTGCGAATTAACATTAGTCTTTGCCATTATTCTACAAAAGGTAGCGTCTCTTTGTGGGTATTGATTCCAAAAGTTACTACCATTTCGAATATATAAAGCATAATAATCTTCAATATATGGTTTTTGCGGAATTATTGGATAGTGTACAGGTTCGCCTTCTCCATAAAGACTGTTTGCTGGTTCAATGGTAACACTATGCTGAGGGTTGGAACGACTTCCACCGGCTCCTCCATCTGGTTTTACTGAGGCCCTTGTCTCAAACTTTTTTATTCCATTTTTATCAAAATATTCTACTACGCAGGGTTTTTTCCAGTCCGTCCACCAATTGTCGAATATCCCATTTCCACCATAAAGATCTGCTGAATCGATGGTAAGGGAGACGATTGGCAGGGTAAAATCTTCCTGAAACAAAAAGGTTTCTGTTGCAATCAAACTAGGCAGGAGGTTAGAACCTCCAGAAGGGAAGCAACGAACTTTTAAAACACAATTCGTCGAAAGCAAGATAGGTCCAACTACCAACGGAGAATTTGTGCTAGGATTAACTCCTGTTGTTGTGTACCTAAGTTCTCCATTTGCAACTGAATTATTTACGATATTAGCAAGAATAGGTCCTTGAAATACACCGCCATTGTTTATGATTGTTGCTTGATTTTCATAACCATCATAACCAATTGAGGTATTGTTAGAAGCATTTGGTGTAGGAATAGTAAAAGTGGCAGTTGCGATTCCACCATCCGTAAGTTTACCATTTGACATGTTTGGTTCAAGGTCACTTAGGAGCAATGAATCAATAAAAACACCAGCTGGATTAGAAAGGTAAAGCATTTCACCGCCTGAAGCTAAACTAAAATTGGTCTCTAGAGTTCCTCCTATTGTTGGTGAGAAATAGGGGTGGCTTGTCCCGCTTGCAAATGTACCTGGGGAGTCATATCCAAAGGTTAAATAAGGTTTTCCTGTTAAATCAGATGAATTCGGATCTGTATTATGAATTTCAATGGCGAGCACATTATTCCCAAGTGTAAGGGCAGCTTGAATAATTGTAGTATCAATTTCAAAAGATGAAATAGCGCCTCCTTGTGGGATTGTTGCTTCATGGTCACTCGACAATTCATTCCATGTTGGTGGAGTACCTGTTAGACCTGCGCGGGCGATTTCAATACCGTTCAAGTAGGCCACAAATCCATCGTCATAATCTATGTCTAGAATTGCCTTTTTTATTGCGTTAATGTTCGTGCATTGAAAGTTGATTCTGTAATAAACACTAATGTGTGGTCCGATGATGTCAGTAGCATCATCTCCATCACCGTAGCCAATACTTGCAGGTCCGCTTAGCCAAGCTCCGCTGTTAAAAATACTACTATTCCATTGTGGAATATCTGCTGTAGGAATAATGTAATCCCAAATCGAGTCTGCAAAAACGCTTGTTTCATAGTGATCAATAAAATTTACGGTATTTTTATTTACTGCATGCACCACTAAAAATCCAGATGGGCTAATCATGGTGGAAGGAAAAGTCCATTTCATGGGCAAGTTCCGATTATCGCTTAGGCAATATCCACCAATATTAGCAGGTATTGATGCACCATTATAAATTTCAATCCAATCTGGTGTGCTTCCACTTGGTAAAACAATGGTATTGCCGTTAGCATTACTTGCTTCATTTAATCTAAGCTGTCCTAAAGCAATAAGTGGAAATAAGGTTATTAGAAGTACTAGTTTATTCATCATACCAAATTTAAGGAGTATTTGGGTTTCTTGTATACTAAGTGGCTAAAAATAATAGCATTATGGCCAAAATTGAAAACATTAATCCAAAGCCTTTTTTAAGACTTAATTTTTCTTGAAATAGAAGTAGACCTATAAAACTTGCAATTAATACAATAGAAACATTCAATATGGCCAGTACAGTTGAATCATTCCAATCACTTGTTTGATAGGTATTGATCAGCAGGTAGATTGAAAAATAGTTGGGAATACCTAAAACGAATCCTGCAATAACATTTTTGAAGGCAAATGTCATTTTCTTTTTAAGAATTTGTATAACCATGATACACAAGCCAATTAATCCTGCAAGAAAAAAACCTAGCCCTGAAAAAAGTCCTGCGTGCCAATCGTTTAACTCATATTTTTGAGTATAATTCAGTAAAAAATCTAACAATCCACTTCCGAAGAAAAGCACTACCAGCATCCAAACGGAACTTTTAGAATCACTTTTTTCTTTTTTCTGAATGGAGACTAAAAGTACGCCCAGAAAAGCACAGGCAATCCCAGATATTTTTAAAATGGACAAGGGTTCCTTATAAGCAATAATCATTGCGATAAGGGATACTGCCATTGACATTTTTACGGCAACGGAGGTTATTGCTAATCCATTTTTTTGAGAACTAAATCCCATTAATGAAAAAAGAGAGATAAAGAGCAAAGCACATGCAATCGCTGCTATTAAAATCACATTAATATTGCTTGGAATTTGATCTAACTCCTTTCCAAAACATAAAAGGGCACATGCCGTAGCAGCAAAATAATTAAAAACTATTGCCTGAAAAGTATCAATGTTATATTTCGGAAAAACTTTAAAAAGAACGAAGATGAAACTCGAGCAAACAATACAACCTATTAATGCAATCATCTTCTAGAATAATAATAGATCGTATCCTTGTTCCCAAATGGGTGTGAAGAAACAGGTACTCGATTTATAACTGGAGCCTTAACTCCTTCGTGAAATCTTACATTTCCAACAATCACTCTCGCTTCATCCCAAACATTGTCTATGATAAAATATTGTAGGGTTCTGCTCCCGCCTTCCACCAAAACAGATTGTATGTTGCGCTTATACAATTCATCTAAAATTGCTTTTGTCGATGTTTCATGAATTTTGATCCATTCTACATTTCCTTTGGTTTCATTTTTAATCCTATTAAAAACAAGGGTAGGTGAGTCATCTGAAAAAATAGCTACATTTTTACTCAATTGCAGTTGACTATCAATGACGATTCTTAGAGGGTTGGTTCCACTTACTTCTCGGACAGTTAATGATGGATTATCGTTTGCAATAGTATTTCGTCCAACAAGGATGCTTTGTTCTTCACTGCGCCATTTATGAACGAGCACTTTGGTTTCAGGAGAGGAAATCCAATTGATACCCACTTCTTTCATGGTTCGATCTTTATCTAAAAAACCATCTAATGTTTGTGCCCATTTTAAAATAACATAAGGGCGTCTTTTTTCGTGAAAAGTAAAAAACCTTTTATTTAAGTTGCGACATTCTTCAGGAAGTACCTCTTCAATTACTGTAATTCCGGCCCGCGCTAATCTTTCGATACCTTTTCCACCAACAATTGGATTGGTATCTCGTGTACCAATAACAACAGTTGCTACCTTGTTTTCAATTAAGGCATCGACGCAAGGAGGAGTTTTTCCATGGTGAACGCAGGGTTCAAGGGAAATATAAACAGTTGCTCCATGCAATTCGCTTTTATCTTCTACAGCATTAATTGCTTGTATTTCAGCATGTAATCCCCCAAAAACTTCGTGATACCCTTCTCCAATGATTTCGGAATCCTTTACGATTACGCATCCAACCATCGGGTTGGGACGCACATTTCCTTGGCCTAAATAAGCTAGATCAATACATCGTTGCATGAAAATTTCATGATTTTCCATATTCAAAGTTAATAATATTCGCGAGAGATTTTTTCATTCCAGATCAATTTGATTTATTTGTAAAAGGTATATAAACACTGAATTAGCATAAAAGTCCTTATTTAATTCCCTACCTTTGCACTTTGTAATTAAGCATGGCACATAAATCAGGTTTTGTAAATATTGTTGGGAGTCCAAATGTTGGTAAATCAACACTCATGAATCAATTAATGGGTGAGAAATTATCAATTGTTTCCGCCAAAGCACAAACCACACGACATCGTATTTTAGGTATCGTAAATGAGGAAGAATATCAAGTAGTTTTTTCTGATACACCAGGAGTTGTAAATGCCGCCTATAAGTTGCACGAAAACATGATGGAGTATGTCAATGCTTCCATTTATGACGCTGATGTCCTCTTATTCATAACGGATACCCAAGAGAATGAAATGAATCATCAGCAAACTTTAGAAAAAATAAAAAAGTTAAAAGTCCCTGTCATTTGTTTGATTAATAAAATAGATTTATCTGATCAAGCTGCGGTTACTGAAAGAGTTGAGTATTGGGAAGAACAATTACCAACTGCTATAATTTATCCAATTTCGGCGCTCCATAAATTTAACATTCAATTGGTTTGGGAAAAAATTCTAGAATTGATTCCGGAAAACCCCCCATATTATGGAAAGGAAGAAATTTCTGATCGACCAATGCGCTTTTTTGTATCAGAGATTATCCGTGAAAAAATATTCTTTTTATGTCAAAAGGAAGTGCCTTACAGTTGTCAAATTGAAATAGAAGATTACATTGTTGAAGAAGGATTGACCAGAATCAGGGCAATAATTATTGTGGAAAGAGATTCTCAAAAAGGAATTATCATTGGTAAAGGTGGTGAAATGCTGAAGAAAATTGGCAGTACATCAAGATATGAAATCCAGAAATTTCTTGACACGAAGGTATTCCTTCAAACCTTTGTTAAAGTTGATAAAGATTGGCGCTCAACCGAAGCCAAATTAAAAAAATACGGTTACTAATTCAATTAGGAAATAATTAAAATGAGTAATATAGTAGCAATTGTTGGTCGTCCAAATGTTGGTAAATCAACACTTTTCAATCGTTTAACCGAATCTCGTGATGCTATCGTTAAAGAAATTAGTGGTGTAACAAGGGACCGTCTTTACGGAAAAGGAGAATGGAATGGTTATCAGTTTTCAGTTATCGATACTGGAGGTTATGCCACTACGAAAGAAGATATTTTTGAAGCTGAAATCCGAAAGCAAGTTGAATTGGCTGTCGAAGAAGCAACTGTAATTATCTTTATGGTAGATGCCACCACTGGGATCGTAGAAATGGATCAAATTGTTGCCCAACTACTGCGCAAAAGCAAGAAGAAGATTCTTGTTGTTGCCAATAAAGTGGACAGTAATGATCGCGTCGGAATGTCTGCTGAGTTTTATTCTTTTGGTTTAGGAGAAGTCTTCGATTTGTCTGCAACTAATGGCAGTGGAACTGGTGAAATATTAGATACATTAGTCCCATTTTTTGATAAAGAAAATGAATCTATACGAGAGGAAGATAACCTGCCTCGTTTAGCAATTGTTGGTCGACCTAATGTGGGAAAATCGTCTTTAATTAATGCATTTACCGGAGAAGAAAGAAATATTGTTACAGATATTTCCGGCACTACGCGGGATTCAATTCATACGCGATATAATTCATTTGGATTTGACTTCTTGCTCATTGATACTGCTGGAATTCGTAAAAAAGCTAAAGTAACTGAGGATATTGAGTATTATTCTGTTTTACGATCTATTCGAACTATAGAAAATGCTGATGTTTGTTTATTCTTAATTGATGCTTCAGTAGGATTACAAAAACAAGATTTAAGTATCTATTATATGATAGAGAAAAATTCTAAGGGTGTGGTAGTCTTGGTTAATAAATGGGATTTAGTAGAAAAGGATCACAAAACCATGTTAGAATACGAAGCGTCACTTCGCGAACAACTAGCACCTTACAATGATGTTCCTATTATCTTTACTTCTACTATTACCAAACAAAGAATTCATAAGGCATTAGAAACTGCCATGGAGGTTTTCGCGAACAGAACGAAAAAAATTCCAACCTCTAAGTTGAACGATGTAATGCTTGAAATTATTCAACATACGCCGCCACCAGCGAATAAAGGGAAGTATATTAAAATTAAATTTGTACAGCAATTGCCTACACATGCACCTGCTTTTGCTTTTTTCTGTAATCTACCACAATATTTAACGGAATCTTATAGGCGTTTTTTAGAGAACAAGATTCGTGATATTTTTAATTTTCAAGGGGTTCCTATTAAGATCTTCTTTAGAAAAAAGTAAGTTCCTTCGTGATAATTTAGCATAAAAAAACCTCGATGTTAACATCGAGGTTTTTTTATATCAAGTAATCTTGTGCTTATCTTATCAGATTGATTTGTCCCGTAACCACGGTCTTGCTATCCGTATCCTTTGCAGCATATTGGATCTTCCAATTGTAAATTCCGGCAGGCACATCTAGGGCATCAGGTCCATAAGTTCCATCCCATTCTCCTTTGGCATCATGACTTTCCCAAATCACTTCTCCCCATCTATCGAAGATGTAGAGATTAAATTTGAAAGGATCAAATCCAGTGGTAAAGATGGGGAACCAAGTTTGATTGTGTTCATCTTGATCAGGTGTAAAGGTATTAGGGACATAGAAAATAGGATCATCCATAAGTACCAAGGTCAACTCAAATAGGTTAGGACAACCTAGCGGTGAGTATGCAGTCAATGAAATCAATTGATTTTCCATTATTCCGATATATGGATGTGACGGTGAAAATTCTGTACTACTTGTTCCATCTCCAAAGTTCCATGAATAAGTCGTTCCTCCCACTGTAGTATTCGTGAATTCAACGGTTTCGTTGGTGGAAGAAAGTACATTTGGATTGGAAGTAAAAGAAGCTGCAGGGTAATTTTCCATACAGATGTATCCATTGTAGGTAGTTGATTCAATACATCCTTGTAAGTTATATTCTAAGGTGATGTCATGACAACCTGCAGAAGTGAACATATAAGTTAAATTACTTCCTGAACCAATTGGTGTCCCGTTCCAAAACCAAGTATAAGTTGCATTGGGCACCGGTACTGTGCTTAATGTTGCTGTCAATGGATTACATCCTGTTAAGGAGTCAGATAAAAAAGAAGGAGGAACAGAAGCAATTACCGTAATATCCATCGTGCTTGTATCTGCACATTGACCTGGAGTAGGCGTGAAGGTATGTGTTGTTACGCCTACAGCCACACTATCTATAAGTGGTGCAGACCAGGTACCAGTAATTCCAGGGACATTGTTTGAAATTAATGGAAATACCGGAGGTACATCACCTTCGCAAACTTGCGCTATTTGCGCAAATTGAGGAATGATCAGTGGATTAATAACAATCGTCATAGATGCTTGAGCAGCACACTGAAAAGGATCTGGTGTAAAAGTGAAGTTAAAGGTGCCCGGTACATTGGTAGGTACATTTGGTGTATTCCAGTTTCCTGTTATTGCAGGTGTATTGGTAGATAGATTTGGTATTACGATACCCGGAGTGTATTGACATATAGGTCCAACTTGCACAAATGTTGGGTTGGTATAATTAAGTACAACAATATCCATAGTAGTTTGAACCGCACATTGCCCAATTGTTGGAGTAAATAAATAGGAAGCTGTTCCCGCTGTTGTAGTTGAAATCACTGCAGGAGTCCATGTTCCAGTATATTGTGTTGGAGCATTAGTAGATGGGTTAGGTAATGCAGGTGCAACACTATTGATACACATTGGATTTATTTGAGTGAATGTAGGCGTCTCATTAAATAAGATGGTCACATTAAATAAAGCTGTATCTGCACAAATACCCGGTGTAGGAGTAAAGATATATCCTTGCGTTCCCACAACAGCACTTGAAATAACTGCCGGTGACCATGTTCCTGTAATCGTAGGCGTATTGGTTGATGAAGCAGCTAATGCAGGAACAGTACCATTTTGACAAATGGGTGGGATAGCATTAAAAGTTGGGTTGATAGGTGTATTGACAATTACTGTAGTGGTTGTAGTAGAGGTACATTGAGGTGTAGCAAAGGTCAAGGTATAAACTCCGCCCATAGCAGCAGTTGCTGAAGGTATTGTTGGATTTTGCGAAGTAGAACTAAAATTATTTGGGCCTGCCCATGAATAAGTAGCACCAGTTGTTGCGTTCAGTTGAATATTATCTCCAACACAATAAGGGCCTGTATTGGTTGCAAGAATTGCAGTTCCACCACCCGTATAGGTTATAGTAACAACCCCCGCTGCTGTGTTCACATTTGCTACTGAAGTTCCACCTGCAGGCATTAAGCTTGATCCACCACCTCCGGCTCCACCACCGTTGGCACCTGTGCAACAATTATCTCCACCGCCACCGCCACCGCCATAAAAGCCGCCGCCGCCACCGCCGCCTGAAGCTCCGTGAGCTGGGTTGTTCCCACCATTGCCGCCAAGTCCTAATGAACCGGCAACTCCTGGTTGACCAGCTCCCCAAGGTGGTCCAGCTGCACCCCCCATAGTTTGTAGGCCACCGCCACCGCCAGTGCCTGTAAATATTGACCCTGCACCATTGGCACCGAAAGAACCTCCTCCAGCACCCCCTGCTGCAGTATAACTAGGGGTGCCTCCACTTCTTCCACCACCACCTGCTGCTACAGCAAATCTATTGGCTAAAGCATAAGGTGCTATCCGAATATCTGATGCGCCACCACCACCACCACCGGTGTTGTAAGGAACAATTCCTGGCCAGCTATTTCCACCGCCATTCCATCCACCTGCTGGTGTAGCGCCTAATCCTCCGACATTTATTTGTAATACTTGTCCAGGCGTTACTGTCATTAATCCTGTAACTTGACCTCCGTTTCCTCCATTGGGACCACCACCTTTTCCTCCTTTGAGGTTGACGGTTATTTGTGTTACACAATTGGGAACAGTCCATGTTTGAACTGCACCAGTGTAATTAAAGGTAACGGTTGTGGGTTGTGCAATTGAATTGGAAAGTAATCCAATAAATAGGAATACTAATAGATTGCTG
>CANJQZ010000019.1 GCA_947476515.1 Flavobacteriales bacterium | reverse complement strand
TTCAAATTGTTTTAACTTATCTTCAATTCCATGGCCGGTTGTTACTGCAAAACCTCCTATGTAATCATGAATTCCTTTTTCTTTAGGTGCAATAAAGTCAGCTAAAGCAAAATTATTTTGACCACTTGCTTTCTTCGTTTGTTGTCGTAAAGTTCTTTGAATATATGTCAATCCTCCATCCAGATCATAGATTTCTATATCATCTCCAGTTGAATTGGCAGGGAATATCCCGACAACTGCTTTAGAGCCCAACCATTTTTCTTCAATTATTTGCTGGAGCATATTTTGCGCATCATTAAATAAATTTTGCGCTTGAATTCCTACCACCTCATCACTTAAAATCTCTGGGTATTTGCCGTGAAGTTCCCATGTTCTAAAAAAAGGCGTCCAATCAATATAGGGAACTAATAGTTTTATATCAAAATCTGAAAATGTTGTAATGCCTAATTTTTTCGGTTTAAAGATATTATCGAAGTTTAGCTTGGCGGAATTGCTTCGCGCTTCCTGTAAAGAAATTAATTTCTTGTTCTGATAATGATTGGCATGATGTATACGCATTTTTTCATATTCTTCTTGCAAGTTGAGGATATACTGATCTTTTTTCTGACCCAATAATTGCTCTACAACTGTTACTGCTCTTGATGCATCAAGGACATGAATAGTTTGACCTTTGGAATAATGTTGATCTATTTTTACTGCTGTATGCACTTTGGAGGTGGTTGCACCACCAATTAATAGAGGGATTGATAAACCCCTTTCTTCCATTTCTTTAGCAACAGTAACCATTTCGTCTAGTGAGGGCGTAATTAATCCACTTAATCCAATAACATCTGCATTCTGATCAATCGCTGCTTGGATAATTTTATCCGCGGTAACCATGACGCCTAAATCAATAACTTCATAATTATTACATGCCAAGACCACACCCACTATATTTTTTCCAATATCATGAACATCTCCTTTGACAGTTGCCATAATAATTTTTCCTGCACTGCTCCGTTTTCCACCTTTCTCTAATTCAATAAATGGCAACAAATAGGCAACAGCTTTTTTCATTACCCTTGCTGATTTAACAACTTGAGGTAAAAACATTTTACCACTTCCAAAAAGGTCTCCCACTTCATTCATGCCATCCATTAAGGGGCCTTCGATAACTTCAATAGGTCGATCATATAAAAGTCTACATGCTTCAACATCTTCATCTATAAATTCAACCAAACCTTTTACTAATGCATGTTTAAGCCTAACTTGAACAGGATTGTCCCTCCAAGAGAGATCAATTTCTTTCTTCTTGCCGTCACCTTTTACGGTTTCTGCAAGTTCCAATAATCTTTCTGTGGCATCAGTTCTTCTATTCAATAAGACATCTTCTACATGCAATAATAAAACTGGATCAATTTCTGCATACACCTCCAACATATTTGGATTCACAATGCCCATAGTCATTCCATGCTGTATTGCATGATAAAGAAAAGCAGAATGCATCGCTTCACGAACCTTATTATTTCCGCGAAAAGAAAAAGAAACATTGGAAACGCCTCCGCTCACCTGAGCTCCTAGAAGATTTTCTTTGATCCATTTACAGGCATTGAAAAAATCTACTGCATTGTTGTTATGTTCCTCCATCCCAGTTGCAACGGGAAAAATATTGGGGTCAAAAATAATATCGGTAGGTTCAAAACCAACTTCATTTACGAGGATATCATAGGATCTTTCGCATATATCAATTCGACGCTGAAACGAATCCGCTTGACCAAGCTCATCGAATGCCATAACGACTACTGCCGCGCCATAGCGTTTAATTTTTTTGGCGTAAAGTATAAAAGCAGCAGCGCCTTCTTTCAAGGAAATCGAATTTACTACTCCTTTACCTTGAATGCATTTTAATCCAGCTTCAATAATCTCCCACTTAGAACTATCGATCATTACAGGAACTCGAGCGATATCAGGTTCTGAAGCGATTAAATTTAAAAATTTTACCATTTCAGCGGCACCGTCAATCATGCCCTCATCCATATTGATGTCAATAATCTGAGCTCCCCCCTCAACTTGCTCTCTAGCCACCGCCACTGCAGCATCATAGTCGCCCTCTCTTATCATGCGTAAGAATGCCTTTGAGCCAGTAACATTGGTGCGTTCACCGATATTAATGAAATTACTTTCAGGACTAACAATCAAAGGTTCTAATCCTGATAATTGTAGTGTATTTATTTTATTAGTATTCATCAAGAAAAGTTATTTGGAATGGGTCTTGGCGCATATTGAGCCGCTAAAGTTGCAATAGCTTTTATATGTTCTGGCGTGGTGCCGCAACAACCACCTATAATATTTACCAAACCTTTATCTAAATATTCTTTGATTTGAACTGCCATTAATGTTGCTGTTTCATCATATTCACCAAATTCATTAGGTAAACCAGCATTGGGATGAGCACTAACCGCAAACGGAGATTTTTCATCTAAGATTTGAAGATAAGGACGCATTAAACTTGCACCAAGCGCACAATTTAATCCAATGCTGAGCAAAGGCATGTGAGATAATGAAATTAAAAATGCCTCTGTAGTTTGCCCAGTCAGTGTTCTACCACTTTGATCTGTGATTGTTCCAGAAACCATTATTGGAATTTGTTCTTTTCTTTCTATAAACACTTCATCAATGGCAAAAAGCGCGGCTTTTGCATTCAGTGTATCAAAAACAGTTTCAACCAAAAGTAAATCTACTCCTCCATCCATAAGCGCATTTACCTGCTGTGCATACGCTACAACCAATTCATCAAAACTTACACCACGGTATCCAGGATCATTAACATCTGGAGAGATAGAGGCCGTTTTATTGGTGGGACCAATGGAACCTGCAACAAATCTTGGCTTATCAGTAAATTCATTTGCAACCTCTTTCGCTATTTTTGCTGACGCGAAGTTGAGCTCATAAACAAAAGAAGATAGATTATAATCTGCTTGTGCGATGGTGGTACCCGAAAAAGTGTTGGTTTCAATAATATCAGCTCCAGCTTCAAAGTATTGACGGTGTATTTCTTTAATTATATCCGGTCGCGTTAAGGAAAGCAAATCATTATTTCCCTTTAGAGAACTTGGATGCTGTTCAAAATAATTGGTTCGAAAGTCTTTTTCTTCCAATCCATATCTTTGAATCATGGTCCCCATAGCACCATCTAGGATTAATATTCTTTCCTGCAGTAATTTCCAAATTATGCTCATTCCAATTTTATTTTACACTGAAGAAAGACCTGTTTTAGTCTGAAACTTATCTTCTTTCACAAGTGAAATCGGAATTGGCACCTTTTCAATTGTAGCTAGGTTGCCAAGGTATCATAGGGCCTATCCCTCCACCTTTCTTCATAAGTTTAATCGATAAATCGATGCATAAAAGTAATCTTTTTCCTTGGAAAAGAGATTCAATTATTGATTTTTTAACATAATGAATAACGATTTCCTGGGAACGCTTTTATCACCCCATTTAATTCCATTCCCATTAATAAAAAACTAAGCGCACTTAATTTGAATCCACTTTTAACAGCAATAACATCAATATGAGAAAGCTCAATCGAAAGTAAAACATCATATATTTTTTGCTCATCAAGAGATAAATCAAAGGTCAAACGAGATTGTATCGGTATCTTTTCTATTTTTTGCCAATTCATTAATTTCAAAAAGCCGGCGGCATCTTGAATTAAGTGCGCTTTTTGTTCGGCAATAAGATGATTACAACCTTTTGAATACATTCGATCCACATCACCTGGAAAAGTAAATACATCTCGATTATAATCATTGGCTAAATTCGCAGTAATCATGGAACCACCCTTAATTTGACTTTCAATTACGATGGTAGCATCAGAAATCCCTGCGACAATTCTATTGCGTCGTGGAAAATTTTCACGATCTGGTTTGGTGTCCATTTTAAATTCAGATAATAGACAACCTTCCTCTAGCATTTGATTAGCAACTTTTTTATGTTGTACTGGATAAATCCTGTCTATCCCATGACCAAGCACACCCATAGTTTTAATGCTATGCTTTAAACAAAGATGGTGGGTATGAATATCAACTCCATATGCTAAACCACTAACGACCACAATGTCCTCGTTTTTAATTTCTTGAATAAATTGATCCAAAATATTTTGGCCATAGGGACTCATGTTCCTTGTGCCCACAATAGAAATTATTTTACTAGGATTGAAATCAAATGTACCCTTGTAATAAAGTACAATTGGAGCGTCAATACATTGCTTTAACCTTCGGGGATAATTTTCATCTAAAAAGAATAAAGTGTTGATTCCTTTTTTTTCGTGTTTCAATAGTTCTGACTCTGCTATTCCTAAAGCATTCTTTCTATTCATATTTTGAATTTGATTGAATGTAAATCCACTCAAATGCTTTAATTCATTATCACTTAAGGAGAATAACTTCTCCAAGCAACCAGTTTTAGAGATCAAATGTGCCAATTTAACCGGACCAATTCCCTCTAAATTTCCCGCTGCGATTTTATATAAATTTTGATTATTCATTAAAAAAATATTGTTTACTTTACATTAAGTTATGAATAATTATACTATAAATTTTAAGGTTTATTTTCTTTTTTTAAGTGTTTTATTAGCAGCAAACACTTTTGGGCAAGTAAGTGGTAAAGTAATCGATGCGAATACTAAAGAAGGGGTATATGGAGTGAAGATTAGCTCCATCCATGGGGAAAGGACACTTACCAATGCTGAAGGAACTTTTGTTATAAATATTAAAAAATTTCCCGCTGAACTTTATTTTTCTTGCGGAAGTTATTTAAATGACACCCTAATCATTTCTGACAAAACTGCATTAGAAGTGCGTTTAACAAAACCAATTCAAGAAATAAATACTATAGTTGTTTCAGCAGGTAAAAGAGATCAGAAAGTTGAAGAGGTAACCATGTCAATGGAAATATTAAAACCTGAGTTATTAAACAATAAAGGATATTCCAATTTAGAACAGGCTGTTGATCAAAGTCCAGGTGTGTATGCAATGGATGGTCAAGTAAGTATTCGAGGTGGGGGGGGCTATGCCTATGGAGCCGGAAGTCGAGTATTGCTTTTATGGAATGGGGTGCCCATGCTATCTCCAGATATTGGTGATGCAAAATGGAATGCTGTACCGATGGAACAAGCGTCACAGATTGAAATTATAAAAGGTGCCTCATCTGTACTCTATGGAAGTGGCGCACTTAATGGTGTTATTGCTTTGAACGAAAAAGAACCCACAAAAACAGGTGAATTCAAAGCAAAAGTTCAATCTGGTATTTATGGTGATCCCAAAAGAAGTTCCTTGCAGTATTGGCACAAAAATCCAACCTTTCATTTGGCTGATATTTACTATGGAAAAGCCATTAGAAATATGGGTTTCACCATTGGGACAAATGCTGTAATTGATGAAGGATTTAGACAAGGTGAAATAGAAAGACGCTACAGATTAAATGGTTCCTTCTATTTGAAGCCCAGTAAACACAATCAAATGAAATTGGGGGTTAGTTATAACCTCCAACATCAAGATATTGGGGTTTTTGTGCTCTGGAAAAATGATACCAATTGCTATCAAGCCATGGACAATACTATTTCAAGACAAAAAGCTATTCGATTTAGCATTGATCCTTATATTAAATTTACTGATAAGCATAATAATAAACACCAATTTAAATCTCGTTATTACATTGTTACCACAGGTAACGATCAAAAAGTATATGATGCCTCCTTTGCTCAAATGTTTTATCTAGATTATCAAATACAACACAAAATTAACGCAAGAAACAATATTACTATCGGGGCAACAAATACTAATAACATTGTCAAAAGTTGGGTATTTGGAGATCATTTAAGTGAAAGTGCTGCCACATATGCTCAATTAGAAACCAAATTAAAAAAATGGGATTTTTCTGGTGGCTTAAGATTTGAGTACTGCCAAATAGACACTCTTACTCCTGATTCCAAAATGAAAATTAATGAAAAACAAACCATCCCAATTCATCCGATTTTTCGATATGGATTGCATTATTCCGCTACTAAGTCAACACATTTCAGGGCATCATTTGGACAAGGAATTCGATTTCCATCCATAGCTGAAAGATTTGTTTCAACCTCTGTTGGCGGAGTAAGAATTTTTAAAAATCCTTCGCTAAGGCCTGAATCAGGTTGGGCAGCAGAAATTGGAGCTAAACAGATTGTTAAAATCGGGACCTGGAAAGGAATGATTGATGTGGCTGGCTTCGTAAATCAATATAGTAACATGACGGAATTTGTTTTTGGGCTCTATAAGCCTGATACTATGGGAAGTTTACAAACGAGCAACCCAAATGCTTTAAATTACTTTTATAATTGGGTAGGGTTCCAAGCACAAAATGCTGAAAAGGCAAGAATCAGTGGTTTAGAACTTTCATTTAATAGCAGCGGCAAAATAAATGAAGTGGAGTTGACGACCTTGTTGGGATACACCTACATGAATCCTATTAGTTTAAATTTAGACCCTAATTACCGTCAGACTTTCTCAGATACAACCACTAATATGCTTAAATATCGATTTAAGCATTTAGCAAAAGCAGACATTCAAATGACCTATAAAGGTCTTAGTATAGGTTTTTCATGTAGATACAACAGTTATATGAGTAATATAGACAGGGTATTTGAATCTGGGGTTTTGGGACAAGAATTATTGGTCGGTATGAAACATTACCGTAGTATTTTTAATAAGGGAGTTGCTGTTTTTGATACACGACTTAGCTTTAACATTAAGGATGGAATTAAGGTAAATCTCATTGCTAATAATATTTTCAACAAAGAATATGTCACGCGCCCTGGTGATGTTCAAGCACCTAGAAATATTGTATTGCAAATGCAATTTGCTTTCTAATTCAAATAATTTTTATTTCTTTATACTTCAAATATTTTACTTATTAACATGAAGGCACTTCTATTAACTTGCTCCATTTTATTTACATCAGGTTTTATATCTGCACAGGAATTGGTAATGTCAGCACAGATAAACGGACAAGTAATTGATGAAATAAATAAAATACCTGTAGTTGGAGCTAAGATTATGGGGTCAGATGGTTCAAGAGCCGTCTCAGATTATGATGGAAAATTTGAGTTGGATTGTAAAAAATTCCCTGTTGAGCTGATCATAATTATGTTGCAATATGCATCAGAAACATTAGTGATCAATGCCCCAGGAAACATACAAATCCCTTTGAAAGAAAGAGTGAAAGATTTTGAAACTGTTGTTATTTCTGCTGGAAGAAGAAAGCAAGCCATTGAGGAAGTCCCTGTTTCAATGGAAATATTACGCCCTCAGTTAATTGACAATAAAGGCATCACAGATTTAGAACAGGCTGTTGATCAAACGCCAGGCGTATTTACTATGGATGGTCAAGTGAGTATCAGAGGTGGTTCTGGTTTTGCATATGGTGCTGGAAGTCGCGTCTTACTTTTATGGAATGGAATGCCCCTCCTTTCTGGTTATGCAGGAGATACACAATGGAATTCCATTCCGATGGAACAAGCTTCCCAAATAGAAATTATGAAGGGAGCCTCTTCTGTATTATATGGAAGTGGTGCCCTTAATGGGGTAATTGCATTAACTGAAAAAGAACCCAACGGCACCCCCGAAACAAAAATAAAAGTTCAATATGGAGTTTACGACAATCCTGCAAGAGCCTCTTTAAAATGGTGGAGATGTAATCCAATGAATCAATTAATTGAAGTGTATCATGGCGAGATGAAAAAGAAAATGGGATATACTATATCCACCACCTTATTTCATAACGATGGGTATAGACAAGGTGAAACTGAAGCCCGTGCAAGGGTAAGTGGTTCAATATTCTTCAAACCTGAAAAATATAAGCGCCTTAAAGCTGGTATTGGCTATAATTATCAAATTCAAAAAGCTGGAAGTTTCTTGATTTGGCAAAGTGATTCTTTAGGGTATACACCAAGTGGTGGCGCTGACACTAGTCTTGCAAGTTCGACGCTTACTTATAATTTGGGACATCGCTTGTTTATTGATCCCTATTTGAAATTTACGGATAAACATAATAATAAGCACAGTCTCAAAACTCGAGTTTATTATGCTTATAATGGTAATTTAAATAATCCTAATCAAAGTAATGGAGCTGTTATTTATTTTTCAGATTATCAATTCCAAAAATTATTTAATAATGGATTTTCCTTAACAACAGGTGCGTCAAATATTAACAATGTAGTGAAGTCGGCCTTGTTTGGTGACCATACTTCGAATAATATTGCTGCATATGCTCAAGTTGAACAAAAAATTGGAAAAATCGACTTCAGTGGTGGAGTTAGGTTGGAACATTTTATGATGGACGGAAAAACAGGAGACTCTGACTTTAGAATTTCTAAAAATAGTTCTAAAGTCCTTCCATTTTATCCGATATTCAGAGCTGGAGCGCATTATAAAGCAGCAAAATATACCCATTTAAGAGCTTCTTTTGGACAAGGAATTCGCTATCCATCAGTAGCAGAAAGATACACCAAAACAAGTGTGGGGTCCTTAAATATATTTCCTAATCCGTCACTTACTCCTGAGATTGGATGGGCTGCAGAGGTTGGAGTAAAACAAGGCGTTAAAATTGGAAATTGGAAAGGTATGTTTGATGCTTCTGCATTTGTAAATCAATATAAGAATATGATTGAATTTGCCTTTGGATTGTACAACCCTATCAATGGTAATTCAATAAATACAGCAACAAGTTCGGGAATGAGTGAATACCTTAACTTGATTGGTCAAGGATACACCATAAATAATCTAATTGGTTTTAGAGCCTTAAATGCTGAGGCAGCCAGAATCACAGGAATCGATTTGTCTTTTAACAGTATGGGAAGCATTGGAAAGTTTGAAATAATTTCATTGATTGGTTACACTTACATGAACCCATTAAGCTTAAATAAGGACCCTAATTATACTATTTGGAATTCAGATTCGACCAGTAATTTATTGAAATATAGATTTAAGCATCTTGCAAAAGCAGATGTAGAAATAAATTATATGAAATTTAGCACTGGGTTTTCTTTACGCTATAATAGTTTTATGCAAAATATTGACAAAGTTTTTGAAGAGCCTATTGCAGGATCAACTTATATTCTACCTGGATTAAAAGCTTATAGAAAGATCTATAATAAAGGTAACTTTGTTGTAGATTTTAGAATTGGTTTCAAAATCACTGACAAATATAGAATTGGTTTGATTGCTAATAATATTTTTAACGCAGAATACTCTAGTAGACCAGGTGATATACAGCCGCCTAGGAATTTTTTAATACAGATACAAATGAAATTTTAGTGAAAGTACTTGGAATAATCCCTTCTCGATATGCTTCCACTAGATTCCCAGGAAAGCCCTTGATTGACTTAAAAGGCAAATCTATGATTCAACGGGTATATGAAGGAGCGCAAAAATCAAAATTAATTGACACACTGATTGTTGCTACTGATGATCAAAGAATTTTTGATGAGGTGATTCGTTTTGGCGGGAAAGTAGAAATGACAGCTTTATCCCATGCAACAGGAACAGATAGATGTGCTGAAGTATGTGAAAGAAATCTCGGTTTTGACATTGTAATTAATATTCAGGGAGATGAACCTTTGGTTGACGCACAACAACTGGATCAATTGATCCAGGCACTGCAAGAGGAAACTGTGAAAATCGCAACCCTTGCGACACCCAAAATATCGAAAGAAGAACTCCACAATCCAAATAGAATTAAAGTTGTACTTAATGAAATTGGGAACGCACTCTACTTTAGCAGAAATTCAGTTCCGTATGCGTCTGATGGAAATTTAAATTATCCTTTTTTAAGACATATTGGTCTTTATGGATTTAAGGTTAATACCCTTTTAGAAATTACTAAATTGAATGTAACAGAGCTGGAGAAATCGGAATCATTGGAACAATTGCGTTGGTTATATTACGGTTATAATATAAAAATAGTGACTACCGAAATTGAAACGCCCAACATCGACTCGCCAGAAGATTTAAAACTAGTAATGAATCGTATTTAAGGCTTTTTATTTTCAATAAACTTCCATAACTTTGAAGTATGAAAAACATGGATGAAATTATTGTAGAATTGATTCTAGAACACAATTGTGTAATCATTCCTTCATTTGGTGGTTTTGTAAGTAAAGATATAGGCGCGTCAATAGATTTTGTAAAAGGAACTATACTTCCTCCATCCAAACATTTGTTATTCAATATTCAATTGAAAAATAATGACGGCTTATTAACCGCTGCTTTGTCAAGAGCGCAAGGAATTACTTTTATAGAAGCCAATGATTTAATTTCAAAAACAGTTCATAACATTCAATCTGATCTTTCGTCAGGTAAGAAGGTTTCCTTAGAGAATATCGGAACATTTCATTACAATCAAGAAAATATTCTTGTTTTTGAGCAGGATCGTTATTTTAATTTTCTTTTAACATCCTACGGATTAGCCCCACTTCAATTTATATCGAATCAAACAATTGAAGTTGTTCAACCAATAAAAAACTTGAATAATAAATCTAATTTATGGAAATATGCAGCTGCAGCTTGCTTACTTCCTTTTGCCTTCTATTCTTTTTGGATACCACTGAAAACAAATGTATTGTCTTCAGGGATGATCTCTTATCATGATCTAAATCCATTTAAAAACAATATTCCTCAACATTATAAATTAAAAAATAACAGCTGCAAAATTGAATCAATTGAAGATCTCGATCCAACTTTTGAAAATCAAAAAGCTGAAGCTCAAATTAATAATGGTGTATGGGTTTATCAGATTGATGATGAAAAATCGATTTACATTACTGCTGACAAAACTATAGTTGAAGAACAACCAATTATTCCAGTTCCGAATTCCGGAAACAATTTAAATTATGTGTCAGCCGCTGCATTTAATTGTATTGTTGGATGTTATTCTCAAAAAGAAAATGTCGAAATTTTCTCCAAAAAATTAATTTCAAATGGTTTCCAAGTTAGATTAATACAAGAAGGAGCACTGACGAAAGTTTGCGTTGGACAAAGTAATGATGCGACATCATTAAACAACACCGTTGAAAAAGCAAAATCTCTAGGTTTAGAGCCTTGGATTCTACATTAAATTAGTTAAAATCATTAATATGAAATTAGTTACGCTGTTATTTACCATTTGTTTGTGCGCAAGTACATTTTCTCAAAGCACCAATATCGAAGGAAGTACTTATTTATTTTCGAAAATAGCACACCTTGATGCAACACCTGTTCAAAGTCAAGGTAAAACAGGTACCTGTTGGAGTTTTTCGGGTTTGTCCTTTTTTGAATCTGAATTAATTAGAAAAGGTTCAAAGAATCCATCCATTTTATCTGAAATGTATGTTGTTAGAAAATCATATGAAAACAAAGCAGATAAATTCATTAGAATGGACGGGAAAATTAATTTTAGTGAAGGAGGAGCTTTTCATGATATTCCTTGGGTAATCAAGCATTACGGTATTGTTCCATTAGAGGTTTATGATGGATTGAATGGGAATGAAAGTTATGATCATGCTGAAATGTTTGAAGTGTTAAATGGTGCTGTACAAGGTACTTTAAAATATCTTCAAAATTCCAATAATGGTATTTCAAGCAATTGGAAAGGATCTGTAAACGGAATTCTAGATGCATACATTGGAAAAGATATTAGCTCTTTCGATTATAAAGGAAAAAAATATACTCCAAAATCCTATGCAGCAGAAATAGGTTTAAATATGGATGAGTATGTTTCTTTAACTTCTTTCACAAATCATGATAACTATTCAAAATGTCAATTGGCAATTCCTGATAATTATAATTGGGGTGATAGTTATAATGTTGGACTAGATGATTTAATGACCGTTTGTGAGCATGCTTTAAAGAATGGTTATACGCTAGCATGGGGAGCTGATGTTTCGGAGAAGGGATTCAGTTTTAAGAATGGAATTGCCTTAGTTCCTGAAAACCCAGCAACGATTCAAGTCGTAGGAAAAGATAATAAGAATTACAATGATGCAGGTGCTGACAAAGTCTCTAATGCATTTTTGAATCCTGTTAAAGAAATTGCAGTAGATGCTACCTTGCGTCAAATTGGCTATGATAACAAAACAACTACAGATGATCATGGAATGCACATCGTTGGATTGTACAAAGATCAAAATGGCGTAAAGTATTTATTGGTGAAAAATTCATGGGGAACAAGTAATTTTCCTCAAGGTTATTTATATGTTTCTGAACAATATTTTAGATACAAAACCATCAATATATTTTTACATAAAAGTGGTATCCCTTCTGATATAAGTAAAAAATTAGGATTATAATTTTTTAACCCAACCTATTACAATTTTACAGCATCATCCTATTAATGAAAGATTGGAAGGATGATGAAAAGGCACTGATTAGTGCATGCCTCAAAAAGGACGAAAGCGCATTCCGTTATCTTTATCAGCAAAACAATTCCTGGTTATATTCCATTTGCTTACGCTATTGCAAAAACAAAGACGATGCCCAAGATTTATTACAAGAAAGTTTTATACTTATTTATCGGAATTTATCTAGTTTCAATTTTGAAGGTAGCTTTAAAGGTTGGATGAGAAAAATTACAGTGAATTGTATTTTAAGTGCTTTTAGAAAAAAGGGCTTGCAATTTTCTTCTATAAATAACAACCAAGTAAATAATGATCCAGCAGACTTTTCATTTTTACAAACGCTTGATCTTGAAGAATTAAACTATTTGATTAATAAACTTCCGGCAGGAAGAAAACAAGTTTTTATGGCATATGCAATAGATGGCTTTTCGCATAAAGAAATAGCGGAAATGACAGGGATAGCGGAAGGAACATCAAAATCACAATTGCATGATGCTAGAAAACAACTTCAATTTGCCATAGAAAATGAATTTACGATTGCAAAAAATTAAGCTATGAAACAAGAAATAAAAGAAGACGGACAGGGTAGTTTACAAGATATTTTTAACAAAGAAGCTGTTCAAGCACCAGAAAATGTTTGGAATGGAATTAGAAAATCTTTATTTTCAAAGAGCTTAAAAGGATATGTATATTTTGCTTTATCCATTGCATTAATTGGAACTCTTAGTCTGGCTTGGAATCTAAATCAAGAAACTGCTGCAAAAACAAAAATGAGAAATCAAACCTCAACAAATGAGCATAATAAGTCTTTGATAAAAGGAACAAATTCTTCGTTAGTTCAAAATTCGAAAATTAATTCCTCCAAATTAATTAGCGAAAGTGATAATACAATTCAAGAAAAAGCTAAAAGTAATGACCTTACAAATGAGGAAAAGATTGAAGTAATAACAACATCAGGATTCAATGGCGCTAAAGATTCAAAAGTAAAATCATCAATAAATACCATTGAAGAAGTTGAACTAAATATAGCAGAAACAAAAATTGATGAAATTTCCAATACATTAGGATTAGATCTTGCGCAAGGAATTTCACAAATGAGTCTGGATTCCACTATGGAAATTTTAAAATTGGATGCCAAAAATATTTTTATCGATAAGAACAATAAATATTCGCAAATTTTACCCTTCAAAACGCCTGCGTTCTTATCCAATAAATTCTCCTTTACCTTAAGTTTGGCAAATGGAGCTAGTTTTCGTTCTATGAAACCACCTTTCAATAATGACGACATTTCCTCTAGGAACTTCGGAGAACCAAAACTTCATGCCACATTAAACTCCATACATTTAGGCTTTAATTATACCATTGATAATAATTTCGAATTTAATACTGGGCTTGCCTATTCAGATCTTCGTTTTCAATCACCATGGACCAATAAAAACATATTCCTTCATCCAGGTGAACAAGATATTCCATTTCAAACAATCGATGGTCCAGGAAGAATTATTGATCCAATGGTAGTAAATGAGTTGCAAGGTGGTGATACCATGTATACACAAATAAGAATGAATCACTCGTCAAGTTTTATGACCATCCCACTAGGAATTAGTTATTATTTCCATATGAAAAAATGGTCTCCGTTTATGAGAATTGGGATGAACATTGCCCTATTTAATAAGAGCAATTTAGATTTAGAGCTTTTAAATGATGATTTACCAATGCATGTTTTAATTTCGACCAATAATCCTCCCTCACATTTTTCAATCCAAGAGTATGTTTCCTGTGGGCTTGAATACCATATTAAGCCAACATGGGCTCTATTTCTTGAACCTCGTCTAACACTTCCTTTTATAAATGGTCCAAATAATCTATCTCCTGCAAATAGATTTAAGAATTTCACGATTGGTGCTGGACTAAAAATTGGATTATAGACATAAATATAGAAACCTTAGTGTTTAAGAATCATCTTCATCATAATATCAGTCTGTCGATCCTCACCTAAGAGGAAAATATGCCTGTCAAATTCGTGAAAGTTATTTTTAGTGTAAAAATTAATGGCATTCCAATTTTCTTCCCAAACACCTAACCAAATAAATTCGATTTGTTTTTGTGATGCAATATCAATGGCTTTATCTAGTAGTGCTTGCCCAATTCTATTTCTTTGATGATTTTTTAGTACATAGATACGCTCCAATTCAATAGAATTCTTGCCCTTTAATTCTAATTGAGTACTACCAAAATTCAGTTTCATATACCCTACTACTAAATTGCCTTTTAATGCAAAGTAAAACTCCGAATTAATTGTATTGATTTCAGCTGATAAAATATCCAGTGATAAATTATTATCAAGATATAAGCTCATGTTATCAGCAGTATTCTTATGTGAAAAAGTTTCAACAAATGTTTCTGTAGCAATATGTTGTAACTCCAAAATATCAGATAAACCTATTTTTAAAATTTCTAAGTCTTCCATTTAAATAAAATACTATAAGTCAAAATCAAAAAAATAAGCTTTTTGTTCCTTATTATCATACCAAAAATACTTGTAGTACTCCTGTTCTCCTTTCCAACTATAAAGTTGTAATTTCTCAATTTTTTTCATATTCCACCATGGAAATTCATCTTGAAGTCCAAAGGCAAAATCACTTGTAGCGTTATCAATTTTTAAGTAATTCCTTTGAATGATCAATTCAGCAGTTTTTTTATTACAATTAAAGGATAATTGATAGTCAGCATCAATTCCAATAGCATCATCGAAACAATAAATATTTTTTATATCTGGGCTTAGAGCTACTTTCAAAAATTCTTTAAATCGCTGTTTATTAAATTCAGTATCATGATGATAGGCATCAAATTTGGGATAAACCTTATCCATGATTATTTCGGCCTTATTATTTAATTTATGAATAAGATGGTGCGAAACTTCATTTCCTTTATTTCCGATTCTTACGCACGAAAAGAGAAGGAAAAGAAAAAGAACAGATGTTGTATAGTTATGAAAATTACTTATCAAAATTTATAGAATGTCATTATTTAAAGAATCGTGGATCAAAATTAATTCTCTCAAAGATATAAATTACCTAAGCATGAAGCTCATTAAGCACTAAAAACATCCTCACCATTTCTCACTGACGCTTCGGTCATTATCACGATATTAGCTTGAGCTAATCGTCATAGCCTCCATAATTATAGGAATTGAAAAAATACAAAATAGTCACCCATACTAAAATTCTGACTCTCAAGAAAGGGAAACATTTATCCATAAAAAAAGCCCC
>CANJQZ010000018.1 GCA_947476515.1 Flavobacteriales bacterium | reverse complement strand
TCTTCTTGCTTTAGTGATAAAATCTTTAGTGCCCAACAAGACAGATCCAATGGGTGCTCCTAAACCTTTAGATAAACATAAGGAGATGCTATCGAATTCATTGGCATATTCTATTGGATTGATTTTATTTACAACAAGTGCATTCATTAATCTTGCACCATCTAAATGAAGTGGCAAGCCTTCCGTTTGACATAATTTTTTAATGGTTTTTATTTCATTGAAATCATAAATAGCACCACCACCTCGATTGGCGGTATCTTCCAAAGAGACCAATGCTGTCAATGGAAAATGAACATCGTGTTTAGGGTTAAGGTATTTTGATATTTCACTTGCTTTAATGCGACCTCGATCTCCATGGAGTAGTCGAACAGATGCTCCTGAGTTTTTAGCAATTCCACCACCTTCGTATTTATAGATATGACTTTCTTCATGGCAAATCACCTCTCCACCGGGTGGCACATGGACATTAATTGCTATCTGATTGGTCTGTGTACCTGAGGAACAAAACAATGCAGCTTCTTTTCCAAAATAACCGGCCGCATAGGATTCTAATGCATTAACAGTAGGGTCTTCACCAAAAACATCATCTCCGACTTTTGCTTGGAACATAGCGTCCAACATTTCTTTACTTGGTTGGGTTACGGTATCACTTCTTAAGTCAATCATCTTGTGTATTTTTGTGTAAAGTTAATGACAATGAACGAATACCTTCCTCTTCTAATTATCCTTTTTGTTTCCTTCATTGCTTCGACCCTTACTTTTTTTTCAGGTTTTGGATTAGGAACCCTTTTGCTACCCGCATTTGCTTTATTTGTTCCCTTGGAAATTGCGATTGCAATGACAGCATTGGTCCACTTCGCTAATAATATTTTAAAAGTTTTCTTGGTATATGCAACAATTGATCGGAAATTACTCTTAAGATTTGGAGGCGCAGCATTAATTGGTTCCGCTCTTGGCGCATTATTATTGAGGCTTATTGATGGTTTTGGAGTGTGCTATCACTTGACCTTCTTTGATAGAACACATGAAGTAAGTTACATTGGACTTATTGTCGGTATTTTGATGCTCTTATTTGCAGTAGTTGAATATATTCCCAAATTATCACTGAAGTCCATTAGTTTAACACTAGGTGGATTAATTTCTGGTTTTTTTGGTGGTTTGTCAGGTCATCAAGGAGCGCTTAGAGCTGCTTTTTTAAGTGGTAAAGTGGATAAGAAAGAGGTTTTTATCTCTACTGCCATTGCAGTTTCTTTGCTTGTAGATGTAACACGATTGAGTATTTACAGTGAAGGTCTCATGAGAAATGATCTTCCATTAACTTTGGTAGTTGGGGGCATTTTGGCTGCTTTCATGGGATCTTTTATAGGAAATAGATTGTTTAAAAAAACAAGCTATGCTGCAGTAAAAAACATCGTTGCTATTGGCTTAATATTGATGGGAGTTAGTTTGCTACTAGGATTGATTTAATTCTTTTTTTTCTTCTTCTTATTATTTTTCTCATCAATTACATCCTGAATATCATCATCTTCCCCTTCCTTTTTATCTGTTACTTTTTGCTTGTCCGCTTTAGCTTTAGCTTTTTGTTCTGCTAGATCAAATTTATATACTTGAACACCGTAATCATCAATTTTTATTTCATTAATAATGACTCCGTCCTTGTAGATAGTTTGATGCTTCATTTTTCCAGTAGAATAGTTTTCTAGAAAAGTACCATCCCGGACATCTTTTTTATAACTTTCCTTTTTTACCAATTGCCCTTGGTCATCACTAAAAACAAAAAGCCCATTTTTTAATCCACTGTCCCAATTTTCAATTTTAGCTTCTTTTCCGTTGAGGTGATAATAAACCCACTTCCCATTCTTTTTACCTGCCTTATAGCTTAAATCCACTTCAATTTTACCATTTCGATCAAATGTCTTGTGCGAACCATTCAATAAACCGTTTTGATAATTCACTATTTTATATATTTTTCCTCCGGGATAATAATCTCTTTGTTCTCCATGTTGAACATCATTTAAGTAGGATTTAAGCGCAATGGTATCTCCAGAGCGTTCATACCACAGAGATTTCCCATTTAATTTACCTAGTAAATAGCTTACTTGTCTTTCTATTCTACCCGTACTGTCAAAATAAACGGTATTCATACCATTCATTTTACCCATCACATATGCTTGTACAGATTGAACGCATCCAGATTGAAAAAATGAAGTGTCACTTCCATCTCGTTTCCCATTTTTTATAGTGACCCTTTCTTGTAAGACACCATTTCGATAACAGGTTTCACATGTACCATCAAAAGTCAAAGAGAAATCTCCTTTAGAATAATAGGTGTCTTTGTCTGTATCATAGGAAACTTTATCGTAACAGTTGACACTATATTTTCTATCACACATTCTTTTATTTTGGTAGCATGGGTTATTTTGCGACCAAATAGTTGATATTGAAATAAAATAGATAGTAAGAAGGCTCCTATATTTCATCTTTGTCAATTTTATTAAAGGCGTCTCTCATTTCTAATGGTATCTCGATCGAACTTTGAGTTGTACTATCAAAACAAACTAAAGTAGAAGACCCTGTTGTGTATATTTTACCTTTAACTTCAATTTTATAACTCAAAGTAAAACTTTTGTTACCTAATTTTCTCATGTAAAGAGTAATTGATGGTTCATCATAAAGTAAGATAGGGATATGATATTCTACTTCATTCTTCACAAGCACTACTCCTTTTCTTTGCCAATCCCATTTAGTACCTACCAATTCTTTAAAATAGTAAACGCGAGCCATTTCGAAGTAACTTAAATAAGTCACATTGTTGACATGGCCAAGGATATCTAGATCTGAAAATCTAACTTGAATTTTAAGCGGTGCAATCATGGTAGGTCTAATTTTTCAAAAGCTGAATTATTACTAATAAATTCAGGAACTAATAATTTCATTTTTTTCACAATTTCATCATTATCTTGCAAATCAAATAGGGGGGATAAAGCATTTATCTTTTCAATAACATCAAAATCATTTTCTCTTGAATGAGCGATTAATATTTTTGGATGATGCGTTGCCTGAGTATTCTCCTCATTGGCTAGTAATTCCTCATATAATTTTTCACCAGGGCGAAGTCCAGTAAATTGAATACTGATGTCTTTGTCTAGCGTAAGTCCACTCAACTGAATCATTTTTTTTGCAAGATCAATAATTTTAACGGAGTCACCCATGTCAAAAACAAAAATCTCACCTCCTTTACCCATAACAAATGCTTCCAATACCAATTGACAGGCTTCTGGAATGGTCATAAAAAAACGAGTAATTCTTTCGTCGGTAACGGTGACAGGGCCTCCTTGATCAATTTGTTTTTGAAAAAGTGGAATTACTGAACCGTTAGAACCCAGTACATTTCCAAATCTTGTGGTAATAAATTGGCATGTATTGTTAGCATTAGATTGTTGCGCATACATTTCAGCAATTCTTTTACTTGCTCCCATCACATTGGATGGGTTTACCGCTTTATCGGTTGAGATAAAAATAAATTTTTCAGAATTATATTTAAGTGCTAGATCCACCAAGCTTTTAGTACCCATTACATTCGTTTGAATAGCTTCTGATGGATTTGTTTCCATTAACGGCACATGCTTATATGCAGCGGCATGAAAGATTATTTGGGGTTGGAAAGTTGTGAATATTTTATCCATTCTTGAATTCTCGCAGACATCCCCGATAACAAATTCTAGGTCAAATGTACAAGCTTGTTTAATCTCATTTTCAAAATCATATAATGGCGATTCTGCTTGGTCTAACAGAATTAATTTCTTCAAATCATACTTTAATAATTCTCTAACCAAACCGCTTCCAATGGATCCAGCAGCGCCGGTTACTAAAACTACTTTTCCAGAAAGAGAGGAAATTAATTGTTCTTGATTGAGTTGAATTGGAGTTCTTCCTAAAAGAGCATCAATAGGCACTTTCGAAAGTTGCTTGGTGCTAAATTCACCATTTACCCATGATTTTGGATCTGGAACTTTTTGCACTCCAATTTCGAGTTTCAAGCATTCTTCTATTAAAAATTGTTGCTGTATTAAGTTCGTGTTTCGAATTGCGATAATCACTTTTCCAATGGGCAATTGATCATGCAAACTTTTCAGTTGATTTACACCATACACGGGTAATCCATCAATTCGATTACCGACTAATTTTAGGTTGTCGTCAATAAACCCTATGACTTCTTGGTTATTTCGCGTGTCATTTCCTATAGTATTTTTGGTAATCAAACCCATGGTGCCTGCGCCATAAATTAATACACGCTCCTTAGTTTCTTTTGATTTTATGGATTCTAAGTAAAGTAGTTTAATAACAAATCTGCTACCACTGACAAAGCATAAACTAAAAATAAATTCCATAATCAAAATAGACATGGGGAATAAATAAAATTCATCAGCGAATAGCTTGCGGATTATTCCTGCTAGCAAGAAAATTAAGGTAGCACTCGAAGTGGCAAATAAAATTCTCCTTAAATCTTGAGTAGAGGTATAGCGAACTAGTCCTTTGTGAATTTTAAAAAGATAGAAAACAACAAATTTGACAAGGAAATAAAATACAATTGATTTTGACAATATCTCCCATTCCTTGGATAAGGTGGTCAAGTCAGTATTTAAATCAAATCGAATCAGATATGAAAGCGCAAGAGAGAAAGCTGCAATGCCTAAGTCAATTACAACAATTATCCATCGCGGTGTTCGTGCCCTAAATTGAATCATACACAAATTTAGTAAATACTTTTAGGGATCTTATTTTATTTAAAACTGAAAAGGCATGAATATTAATATTCATGCCTTTTCTATATTTTGATATTGAAATGTTATAATTGAACGACTTGAAACTTAGCATCAGTCAATATTTGTTTGATTTGACCATTATTCATATGATGAAAAATTACAAATTCTGGATTCGCTGCTGCATCACAAGCTCCTTCTGCCTTTTCTTTGGCATCTAATTGATACTTGAAATTATATTCTTCATTGTCACAAGTCACACAATTACCGTCATAATATAATTGATGTTTTATTTTTAAATTTACTGGATTGTTATTTTGATTTTCTACTATTAAGACTAAATTATTAATACTCTCGTTTTTCGACTTATTAATACAATTTACTTCTTTGGTTGAAATTTTAACTCCACTTTCGTTATAGATTACTTTTGGAGTAGAAACATTAGTTGATATTGATTTTTGTGCCAACAATGAAAAATTCAAAGTGATAATAGTTACACAAAATAAAAGTACTTTAAACATAATAGAATTGTTAAATTAATAGTTTTTAGACGAGCAGATAAAAAAATCAGTTGCGTCGAGGCATAAATTTATTGAATAAAATTGAAACAAAAGAACAATTGAAGGAAATAGAACGAAAATTTAAGGTTAACGCATCCGTTAGCGAAATTATTGCAGAGATTAATCCAATCGAAATTCAACAAGCATATTTATTGAATTCTGAAGGTTTAAGTGTTAGAATTCGAATGAAGGACGATAAGGCTTACCTGACGATAAAAGGCGGCACCAATCCACTGGTCAGGGATGAGTTTGAATATGAAATTCCAACATTGGAGGCTAATGAAATGCTAGAAAATTATTGTAAGCATCGCCTTATTAAAAAGAGATATTGCTTAAAACAAGGTGAGTTGACTTGGGAGATAGATGTTTTTGAAGGAAATCTCTCAGGATTAATTATTGCTGAAATTGAATTACCATCCATTGAAACAACTTTTGAATTGCCCTATTGGATTGAAGAAGAAGTGACCATGGATCCAAACTATTTGAATGCCAATTTAATCTTAAGATGTTAATCTAGTGTACTGGTAATATTTTCTTTTAATAAATCAAAAACCATATTTCCTGAATTGAATTTGAAGTAAGCATAAAAATCTTCTATTGAGTTAACTTCAGGCCAAATCTCCGAGTTTGGATTCACAGTTTCGAATTCATTTTTAAAAATCTTTTTGTAGTATTTTTCAATTATTGAGTCTTCTTCCCAAAAATCTTCTTCTATTAAATAGATAGTTGGTTCCGCATTCTCAAACACAATATTGTCTTCTGCACAATTGGTAGTTGCCCATGACCAAAACTTCTTGTTTGGAAAAATACTTATGAATCCTCGATTTACTAATTTCATTTCTTTATTATTTTAAATTCATTTTTAGTATATTGATACCAAACAGCTTTCTTGTTTTTACTTAGTATTAATAGAGTTTTTAGAGAATCTTTAGGGTGATATAATTTTTCATATTTCGTCCAAGTTTCTTTGTCGATCCCTTGATTTGAACTGATGTAAGAAATAGATTTTTGACTGAAATAAATTAAAGCTTCAGTTGATCCTGATTTGAAAGGTTCAAATAATTTGACTGAGGTACAATGCGCCCCAAAACAATCTAGCCAATTGTAGAATGCATTTTTTGTTTCCGTTGAATCCTTGAAGGTCCAACGATTGTGATTGATACTGTCACCATTTTTAAATATTACATTTTTAAAATAGGACTTCGCATTAAAACGATCAACGAAATGCTTTGAAAATGAAGGATGCAAACTATCTATAGATAATTTTAAGGTGTCGCCAGTATAAAGCGCGCGCCAAAAATAATTTGTATCGGCAGTTTCTTTTTTTATTTTCTTAATTGTATCATTCGAATGAGGTTGAATTGCATCAAAATCTTTTATTGATTCTGGATTGTCAGAACAAGCCGAAAGGAACAGGATTAAGGGAATAAATAATAATATTTGTAAACGCATAAACAAATTTAGTAATTCGTTTAATTCAATAGAAAAAAAACCAAGACTTTTATTAAATTTGTAAATCAAAATCTTTCTTTATGAAAATTGTATTAAAATTCACTTTGTTGCTTGTTTTTCTTTCCGCTTGTGGAATGAAAGTTCCTTATACCAACTTGGTTAGGGATGAATTTGGTTTAGATACGGATTTAAAATTGAGAAAAGTTCAATTTTACACTTCGCATACCATAATTATGGATCAAATTATTAAAGCTGATAACCAAGTGACCACTCAAAATGGAACTTTAATTTCAAGTTCAAGTTCAGAAAAAGAAACAATTATTATCCCAGCTGGAACAAAATGTATTTTTGAAGATTTCGGTCAAAATGGAGAAATGTTTGTTCGTTTTGAAACTGGTGAAGGAAAAGTAATCAAATTCACCGCTAAAAGTGATGGTGTGAAGCGTTATTATTTTGATGCTGATTGGTCTGCATCTGGTGGTGCTAAAATTAAATATGGTTCAGAAATGTATAAAATTGATTTGTTGAGAGGAGAGCCTCGTTCGGCACATTTGACAGTCGCTAGAAAAAAATTACAAAAAGTTAAACGCAAAGACCGAGTAATAAAAGGTCTCAAAGTATAATATCAATCGGTTTAAAACAAAAAAGCAAGGGATTCCTTGCTTTTTTGTTTTAACATTAATTCAAATCATTATGAAAACGACATTATTATTTCTATTACTAATTGCTAATATTTGTTTCGCACAGAAAGCAAATACCACAAAGAAAGAAGTTGCTAAACTTCCATATGATTCAGGCACATTAGGTGCTTTATCGTTCCGAATGGTTGGGCCGGCACTTACATCTGGTCGCGTTGCTGATATTGCGGTGCATCCCAATAATAAAGATCAGTGGTATTTGGCAGCAGCTTCTGGAGGTGTTTGGTTGACCTTAAATCATGGAATCACATTTACCCCAATTTTTGAGAATTATGGTTCTTATTCTATAGCTTGTGTTGAATTAGCACCTTCTAATCCCAATACTGTTTGGGTGGGAACAGGAGAGAATAATAATCAAAGATCTATTGCTTATGGCGATGGAGTTTATAAATCATTGGATGGTGGAAAGTCTTTTGTGAATATGGGTTTGAAGAATAGCGAGCACATTGGAAATATTATTATTCATCCAACCAATGAAAATATTATTTGGGTTGCTGCATACGGACCATTATGGAGCAAAGGGGGAGAAAGAGGTGTGTATAAATCCGAAGATGGTGGTATGACATGGAACAGGACTTTATTTATTTCTGATTTTACTGGTGTTTCTGAAATAACAATTGATCCAAAAAATCCAGATATTCTTTATGCAGCATCTCATCAAAGAATGCGTCAGGAATGGACTTATGTTGGAGGTGGTCCAGAATCAAGATTGTATAAATCAACAGATGGCGGTGCAACTTGGAAGGAAATTAATGAGGGCTTACCAAAAGAAAATATGGGAAGAATTGGAATTGCCGTTTCTCCAGCAGATCCCAATTATGTTTATGCAATTGTTGAAGCGCGTTATGATAAAGGGGGTGTTTATCTTTCCACTAATAAAGGCGAAAGTTGGTACAAGAAAGGTCCATTCAATACAAGTGGCAACTACTATCAAGAAATTATGTGTGACCCATTCAATAAACAGAAAGTTTTTGCAATGGATACTTATTTGCATCACAGTGATGATGGTGGAAAAACATTTAAAGCTACCGGAGAAACCAATAAACATGTTGATAATCATTGTATTTGGATTGACCCGGATAATACCGATCATTGGTTGGTTGGGTGCGATGGTGGATTGTATGAAACCTATACACATGCAAGTGAATGGAAATATTATGCCAATTTGCCAATTATTCAATTTTATAAAGCAACAACGGATAATGCAAGTCCCTTCTATAATATCTTTGGAGGAACACAAGATAACAATTCCATGGGAGGTCCAGCAGCGACCAATAATGCTGCAGGGATTCTGAACTCTGATTGGTATATTACCAATGGTGGAGATGGATTTGAATCGGCTACAGATTGGTCTAATGTAAACATTACTTATGCTCAAGCGCAATATGGTTGGTTGGTGCGTTATGATAAAGCGTCTGGAGAAAAAGTGCCTATTCAGCCAATGCCAGGCAAAGGAGAAAGTGCTTATCGATGGAATTGGGATGCTCCCTTATTGGTTTCAAGTCATGATGCTTCTACTTTGTATTTTGCTGCGAATAAATTATTTAAATCTACGAATAGGGGTGATGATTGGACTACTATTTCTCCAGATTTAACGGCACAAATAGATCGCAATAAATTACCTATTATGGATCAAGTTTGGTCTATTGATGCCGTTATGAAAAATGCTTCGACAACTATTTATGGCAATATCATTGCATTGGACGAATCTCCGAAGAAAAAAGGCTTGCTTTATGTTGGAACAGACGATGGGAATATTCAGGTTTCAGAAGATGATGGAACCACATGGACTAAACATGATGTATTTGAAGGTATTCCCAAAAACACTAGAGTGAATATGTTAAGCGCTTCAAAGCATGATGAAAAAGTTGTTTTTGCTGCCTTCAATGCGCAGCGACAAGGTGATTTTAAACCTTATTTATTAAAGTCTTCAGACAAAGGAAAAACTTGGATTTCTATTGCAAGTGATTTACCGATTAGGGGAACAGTTTATTGTATTAAACAAGATCATATTGATCCCAATCTATTATTTGTGGGAACTGAATTTGGTGCTTTCTTTTCTAATAATGGGGGTTTGAATTGGACTAAAATTGCTGGTCTTCCAACAATTGCTGTTTACGATTTAGATATTCAAAAGCGTGAAAATGATTTGGTTGCAGCAACCTTTGGAAGAGGTTTTTATGTTCTGGATAATTATTCCTTATTGAGAGATCTTTCAAAAACTAATCTCGATTCAAAAGCGCATTTATTTCCTGTGAAAACTGCCTTGCTTTATGTTCCTGCTGACCCGCTTGGATTGGAAGGGACTGGATTTCAAGGTCACAATATGTGGGCTGCGGAAAATCCTAGTTTTGGTGCTAATTTTTATTTACATGTGAAAGACGAGTATAAAACTTTGAAAGCAGCAAGACAAGAGAAAGAAAAAGCTTTAGAGAAGAAAGGTGCTGAAGTTCTTTATCCTAGTTTTGATGCATTGCGTAAAGAAGATGCTGAAGTTAAGGCACAATTGGTTTGGACCATATCTGATGCTAATGGCAAACAAATCCGTCGGATGACTTCTTCTCCTGAAAAAGGATTGAATAAGATGACATGGGATTTAAGAGCTAATTCAACGAATCCAATTGGTAAAGGAGGAAATGGATTCTTAGTTACACCCGGAACTTATTCTGTTTCGATTGATTTAATCAAAAATGATTCCGTTGAAGTATTGATTTCAAAACAGTCGTTTGAAGTTAAGGGCTTAAACAATCAAACATTGATTGCTAAAGATCCACAAGCATTAGCGGAGTTTAGAGTAGCCTTGGCCGAATTAAACAGACAAGTAAGTGGAGCCTCTTCTCAGTTGGAAGAAGTGAAAGAGCAAATTGATTTATTTGAAAATGCCATCATCAATTATCCTACAACCGATCTTACCCTAATTAGTCAGATTCGTCAAGTTAAAAAGCTAATCGCTTCTTGTGAATTACAATTATGGGGGGATCAGCTAAAAAAGTCTAAGGAGTTTGAAGCCAATCCAAGTATTTCGGAGCGTTTAGGTATGGTCGAATACCAACTTTATGATAATACCAGTGGTGTTACCAATACCCACAAAGCAAATAAACTAATAGTTGAAGAGGAATTTAAAAATTTAAAATCTGAGTTATCTCAAGTCTATGAAATTGCAAATTCCATAGAACTAAAACTCAAAAATTTAAATATTCCTTACTTGAAAAATAAAGGTCAATCATGGAAGCATGATTAATGCATGCTGTCGATAAGATGACAAATCAACAAGATGTAGATTTCAAGTCTATTAAGTTTTTCCATAATTTTGATGGCTTGCGATTTATCGCAGCATTTTTGGTGCTTTTTCATCATGCAGCATCCTTAACTGCGCAACATGGAGCTACTTTAATTACACAACTTGATTTATTCAAAAACGGTGAAAATGCGGTATCTTTTTTCTTTGTCCTAAGTGGATTTTTAATTACCTATTTATTACTTCAAGAAAAAGGAATAAAGGAAAAAATCACTATTCGTAATTTCTATATCAAACGCATCTTAAGGATCTGGCCACTTTATTTTTTACTCATCATTATTGCTCTTTTTATTCAACCTTTGGTTATTGATTTGATGCATATTCCTTATGTAATGCCCTATAATCTTAAAGATACATGGATGTATTTCGTTTTTTTCTTACCCGGAATGGTTACCTTCTATTTTGGAAGTCATTTATTGGAACCCTTATGGTCGATAGGTGTTGAAGAATTGTTTTATCTCCTCTGGGCACCTGTTTTTAAATATTTTAATAAATACATTTTACCAATCTTATTATTTGTATTAGTGGCAAAGTTATTTTTATTACAACTCTCTCATCTTGGCTATTTCTCTCCAGAAATGGCTTATTTACTTAGAATCTTACAGTTTGAATCTATGGCCTACGGTGGAATAGGGGCTTACTTACTTTTTAATTATGGCAAACCTCTTCTCAACTATACACGCTTAATTCAGATCATGAAACTCGTGTTTGGACTCTCTATCCTTGGATTAATTTTTTTTAACAGTGCTATTCATTTCTTATTATTTAAGTCCAACAGTCATTCAGATTTCGAGGTCTTTGTTAAAAGTTTTCTTTTTGCAGGATTTCTATTTTCATTGGCTTTAACAAATAAAAAGATACTATTCCTTTCTTCAAAACCTATGGTTTATCTCGGAGAGATCTCCTATGGGATTTATATGTACCACCTATTAATCTTAACGGTTCTGATTTTACCGATTCATAATCTTCGTTTAGATCTAATTCTTCAGGATAGCTTATTCCTAGGCGCATCAATACTTCTAACAATTCTAATTGCAGGATTGTCAAAAAGATTTTTCGAATCTTATTTTTTAAATTTCAGGAAAAAACTTTTAAGATAACTTTAGTATAACCACCAATAAATTGAGGTCCAAATGACCATGAATATAAGGCCGATAATTAAAGTGGATTGATGTTTCTTTAAATCTTTTAGGATCAATAAATGGTAAAGAATCCAGCCAATGAAGATTAAAAACATGACAATTGGTAGGTAAATTCTTAACATGCTTAGACTTTAGAAATAAATAAATACACACCAAAAAATCCAAGCGTTACGGATATTAAAATATTAAGCAATAAGAGTCCAAATTGTCCTTGTTGCATTAAAGCTACATTTTCATAGGAGAA
Organism: Flavobacteriales bacterium; assembly: GCA_947476515.1. GTDB lineage: Bacteria > Bacteroidota > Bacteroidia > Flavobacteriales_D > Crocinitomicaceae > UBA952. The sequence continues at coordinate 3,949 of CANJQZ010000018.1, read as the reverse complement.
AGTACTAAAAGTACTGAATCCACCACAGATACCAACCAGTAGAAGTGGACTTATCCAATCATGCTTGGGATATTTTTGAAGGAGCATAAAAAATAAACCAAAAAGAAGACAGGCAATAATATTAGAGATAAAACTAGCCAATGGAAAATTAAGTAATTTAAGCACGCTTATTTTGCCGATGCCAAATCGAAGTAAACTACCCAAACCTCCACCAATAAATACGAGTAAGTAATTCATCTGACTTGTTTTAAAAAGTATTTACTGACTATAAACCAACATAATTTTCCAATAAGTAGTCCGAGTAAAGCCCCAACCATTACATCGCTTAAATAATGAACTCCTAAATAAATTCTGCTCCAACAAATCAGCATTCCAACCAACAGTAGCAGGGTAAAAAACCATTTTTTTTCTATTATAAAACTAGCGGATACAAAGGCTAAAAAACCAAAATAATTAGCAGCATGAGAAGATACAAAGCCATATTGACCACCTCGATAGAATTCTCCCGGCTTTGTCTCATGAAAATAAAGTAGCGGTCTTAAATATAGATTATGGGAAGGTCGGTAGCGTTGAAAAACCTCTTTAAACAGATGTACTGAAATTTGATCTGTAAGTAAAACACAAAGTGCAATTCCAAGTGCAATGATTCCAAACTGACTCCAATTGTATTTGCGCCATAAAAAGTAAGCACATAAGAGATAAAGCGGAATTAGCGTCCATTTTCCAGACAACGCCCACATGATTGGATCTGCAAAAGAATTGTGGTATCCATTTATGAATAAAACGATTTGTTGGTCTATATTTTTAAGCCAATCAATCATTATTCAGATGCTTCCAAATCATATCTTTCAATTCAACCAATCCTTGTTGGGCAACAGAAGAGATAAACAAATAAGGAATATCTGGAATTTCAGATTTCATTTGTTCCATCATTTCCTCGTCTAACATGTCTGATTTAGTTATTGCAAGAATGCGTTCTTTATCCAAAAGTTCAGGATTGAACATGGACAACTCATTCAGCAATACTTTGTATTCATCTTGTATCGATGGACTGTCTGCTGGAATCATAAAGAGCAGAAGCGAATTCCTTTCAATATGCCTCAAAAAACGCAAACCTAATCCTTTACCGGTATGTGCTCCTTCAATAATACCTGGAATATCCGCCATGATAAACGAACGGAAGTCGCGGTAAAATACCATACCTAAATTAGGTCTAACCGTTGTAAATGCATAGTCTCCAATTTCGGGTTTTGCAGATGAAATAACCGATAGCAAAGTGCTTTTCCCAGCATTTGGAAAACCAACTAGACCTACATCGGCTAATAATTTAAGTTCTAGAATCCTCCAACTTTCCAATCCTTCTTCACCAGGCTGAGCATATCTAGGAGTTCGGTTGGTGGGTGATTTGAATTGATTATTTCCTAATCCACCTCGTCCGCCTCGTTGAATAATTTGTTCTTCTCCGTCGGCAGTGATTTCAAATAAAATCTCACCCGTTTCAGCATCTTTGGCAATAGTTCCTAGGGGAACCTCAATGTAAACATCATTTCCTTGAGAACCCGTTTTTAAATTTCCAGCACCATGAGCACCATGACTTGCTTTGATATGTTTGTGAAATTTTAGGTGCAGTAAAGTCCATAATTGCTTATTTCCTTTTACGATAACATGTCCACCTCGACCTCCATCTCCACCGTCTGGTCCACCTAGAGGGATGTATTTTTCTCTACGAAAGTGAGTCGAACCACCACCACCTGTACCGGAAGTACAATGGATTTTAACATAATCTACAAAATTATCTGAGGCCATATTTAGGCTTAAAGTGCATCAATAGCGGTAAATAATCGATGGGTTATTTCATCAATTGTTCCTGTACCTTGAATTGCGGTTAATTTATTTTGTGCCTGATAAAAAGCTTTAACAGGCGCTGTATCCTTATTGTAAATACTGATCCTTCTTTCAATGATGACAGGATCTGCATCATCAGCTCTTCCACTTACTTCAGCACGACCGAGCAAGCGTTTTTTTAATTCCTCTTCTTCCACTTCTAAGGACAACATAATAGATATTTCAGTAGATAAACTTTGAAGTAATTCATCTAATGCTTCCGCTTGCGCATTCGTTCTTGGAAATCCATCAAAAATAAAACCTTTTGCATTGGAGTGAAGCACGACTTCAGCCTTTAGCATTTCAATGGTTACTTCGTCTGGAACTAATTTTCCAACATCCATAAAAGTTCTGGCCAGAATTCCTAAGGGAGTGTTTTCTTTTAAATGTGTTCTAAAAATATCTCCTGTGGAAAGGTGAATTAAATCATATTTCTCAATAAGTCGCTCAGATTGAGTTCCTTTTCCTGCTCCTGGAGGTCCGAATAATACAATGTTTAACATAATTAATCTATTTCTTTAATTGGTATATTGAACTCAAATTCCTTCCTAATTGATCATAATCTAAACCGTAACCAACCACAAAATCATCAGGAATTTCAAAACCAACATAATTCGGTTTTTGCTTCCCTTTGAAGGCACTTGGTTTAAAAAGTAAACTGCAGACAGCAATCGAATTGGGTTGCGATGCTTTTAAAAGGGTCATCACTTTATCTATAGTAATTCCTGTGTCAACAATATCTTCTAAAATAATAATATCCCGTCCTTTAATTGGGGCATTAAGTCCAATTAATTCATCCACTCTACCACTTGTATTGGTTCCATGGTAAGAGCTTACTTTAATAAAAGATATTTCGACATTACTGTGCATGGCCTTCATTAGATCACTCGAAAACATAAAGGCTCCATTCAAAATTGATAAGAAAAGAATGTTTTTTCCTTGATAATCTTTTTCTATAGACGCAGCTAGGGCAGCCACTTTTTCAAGAATGTCTGTCGATGGAATAAAAACCTCAAAATGTTTGTCGTGAAGTTGAATCTCGTTCATACAAAAGTTAAAATCAAAGGTAGCTATTTATTGGGACATGAAGATACAAATGCAATATTTTGACAAGGATTCTCTATTTTTCCGCGGCTTCCTTATCTTTGTTGTCATGAAACCACAAAATATAGGTGAACATACTCCTGTTGGAATTTTAGGGGGTGGTCAATTGGGCAAAATGCTCATCCAAGCAGCGAGTGATCTTAATATTCACATTCACTGTTTAGATGAAGAGCCAAATGCTCCTTGTGCAGCTCTTGCACATTCCTATACTATTGGATCTATAAGAGATTACGACACAGTTCTAAATTTTGGTCGCAGTAAAAAAATTGTTACCGTAGAAATTGAGAATGTAAATATAGAAGCGCTTGAACTTCTTGAAAAAGAAGGTGTTTTGGTGTATCCTCAACCTGCTGTTTTGAGATTGATCAAAGATAAAGGAATTCAAAAATCATTTTATACGCAACAAAATATTCCAACTGCACCATTTCATTTGTATGAAAATAAGCAAGAAATATTGAATGCAGAAATCAAATTACCCTTCGTTCAAAAATTATGTACAGGTGGTTATGACGGAAAAGGGGTTCAGGTAATTAATACGATCGAAGATTATTCCAAATTATTTGATGCACCCTCAATTGTTGAGGAAAAGATTCAATTTTCAAAAGAAATATCAATAATTGTGTCTCGCAATGCCAAAGGTGAAACTTCAACTTTTCCTGCTGTTGAATGTGAATTCAATCCGCAAGCAAATTTGGTAGAATTTCAATTTTCACCAGCAGCAATTTCACCAGCAGTTGAAAAAGAAGCCGCATTGATTGCGACGAAAATAATCACTGAAATGAATATGGTGGGTATTTTAGCGGTAGAATTTTTCCTAGATCATGAAGAGCGATTAATGGTGAATGAAATGGCACCGAGACCTCACAACAGTGGACATCATACGATCGAATGCTGCGAAACTTCACAATTTGCTCAACATCTTAGGGCAATTCTTAATCTTCCTCTTGGTAACACAAGTTTG
>CANJQZ010000017.1 GCA_947476515.1 Flavobacteriales bacterium | reverse complement strand
TATTTTATCGAAAGACAGCATACTCAATTTATTAAACTTTGAACAGCATCTACTATTTCCTTGGTAGCATTTGGCTTGCCCAAGTGACTACAATTTTTTGAGAGCACAGACATTTGATTTGAATCCGCTAAAATTTCAAAAGCTTTCTTTAATAAATGAACTTTTGCTTGAGTATCTTTAATTAAGACTGCAGCAGCTATATTTACTAAAGACATTGCATTTTTTGTTTGATGATCTTCCGAAACATTTGGTGAAGGAACTAAGATTAATGGCTTTGCGACGATACACAATTCTGAAATTGAAGTAGCTCCAGCACGAGATATAATTAAATCCGCAGCGGCATAAGCAAGATCCATTCGATCAATAAACTTATTTAATTTAATATGTTCTGGCAAGGATACTCTTTCAGATATTTGATCAAAATACAATTTTCCACATTGCCACAGCGTTTGTATTTCCTTATTTTCAGCAAGAGATGACAATTCATTTTCAACTGCTTCATTCAGCGTACGGGCACCTAAACTACCCCCTATGATTAAAATAGTTTTTTTGTTTGGGTCTAAATTATAATAGGTGTATGCTTCAGTTTTTTTACTTTCAATATCTACAATGTCCTTACGGATTGGATTTCCCGTGAGCATAATTTTTTCAGAAGGAAAAAATTTATCCATATCAGCATAAGCGGTACAGATAAGACTGGCCTTTTTAGCCAAGAGCAAATTAGTTTTACCAGGAAATGAATTTTGTTCTTGGATGAGCGTCTTAATTCCCAACCAAGCTGCCACCTTAAGTGTTGGTCCACTTGCATAGCCACCGACTCCAATTACGATTTCAGGATTAAAAGACTTAATAATTTTTCTTGCCTTGAGCATACTTCCAATAATTTTAAATGGAAGTAAAAAATTACTAAATGCTAGCGATCGTTTAAAACCTGCAATACGAAGTCCTTGAATAGAATAACCTGCTTGAGGTATTTTTTCCATCTCCATTCTGCCTTCAGCGCCAATAAATAAAATAGAAACCTCAGGGAATCTTCTTTTGATTTCATCTGCAATTGCAATAGCGGGAAAAATATGTCCCCCGGTTCCTCCTCCTGAAATAATCACTCGATTAATCATCTGCAACCTCCTTTTCCATTTCGAATGCGCTAGATTTTTTTGATTGTTTAACAGCAAACGACTGAATAATACCTATGGAAACACAAGCCATGATTAATGCAGAACCTCCCATGGCAAGGAAGGGCATATTTTGGCCTGTAACAGGGAACACACCTGTACAAACTAACATATTAATACAAGCTTGGGCTAATAAATGCAATCCGATGGCAAGAGCTGCATAAGTTTCGAACAAACTTTCAGCATTGAGTGCAATTCTTATAATACGATACAACAAGATCAAATAAAGTAATATTAAAAACACTGAAAGAATTGAACCAAATTCTTCTACATAACTTGCGTAATAAAAATCTGCATACGCTTCGGGAAGATAATTTTTAAGTTTTCCATCACCAACACCTTGACCAATAAAGGATCCATTGTGAATCGCTAATTTCGCGTCCATTGCTTGCGCATTATCAAGTACATTGGTTTCATCACTCATTTTATTCGTCAAGCGATTTTGCCAAGTCTCATAGCGAGGGAGCAAGTTTAATTGGGGTATTGCTAGATGAACACCAATAGCCATTACTACTAATAAGATGCCACCCACGCCCATTATTACAAGTTTTGAAACGGGAACTTTACCGATAAAAAGCAATAACATCATCAAGAGGAATAGCATTGCAGCAGTTGAAAAATTATCTTTTAGAATTAGGATGCAGATAAATACAATAGGAATCATTAAGGGTAATATTCCTTTTTTCCAATCGTTGAGCAAATCCTTTTTACGAACTAATATTTTAGATACATAAAGCATCAATGCAAGTTTTGCAAAATCAGATGATTGGAAAGTTAATCCGATAAATGGGATTTTTATCCATCTTTCCGCACCATTTACTTTAGCCCCAAAAGCCATGGTAAAGAAAAGCAATGCTAGAGCAAGATAATAACCAAACTTGGTGAGTTGAGAGATATATTTTGAGTCAACACGATGAATTAGATAAATCGAAGAGAAGCCAATTATAACATAAATAAAATGTTTAAACAGATAATGAAATGGAGTTCCACCTTCAATTTTAACTAAGATTGGGACAAAACTATAAACCGTAACCAGAGAGAAGGCCATCATCAATAGTGTAATAATCCAAATCACGGGATCACCTTTCAAATAAGTAAGGTACTTTCTCATCTCGTTAAAAACATTTTAAGATAATTTTCTAGTTCCATCAATTTATTTTCTCCATCAGCGCCATAAAAAACAAAAAGCACAATTTGTTTTGCTGAGGTATTGAGATTTTCTTTAATCAGACTTTGACAATTAGGTGCCAATAAACATTTATTTCCATCAATATCCACTATGTCATCTGTAATTGAATCAGAAATAAGCACCAATTGATCTACCCAAATATCTGTATTAAGCGTTTTTAGTAATTTTTCTAGTGGTTGCCGATCAGAAAAAACTAAAGTCAAGGGAAAAGGGAAAGAAGACAAGGTTGACTTCAACTGAAAGTCAAATGGATTCAACCAAGTAAAGACATCTTTACCGAATATTTTTCCATAAGATTGCATTGAAGTACAATCTAAATATTGCAATGCCTCTTTTCTGGCTTGCAAAAGTGCTTTCGTAAGATCCTCTTTTACTTTCAAAACTTATAATAATCTAACAGCGTGTTTGAATTGATTTCCTCTATCCTCATAGTTTTCAAATAAGTCAAAACTTGCACAGGCAGGGGATAAAAGCACTACCTCATCTTTTTTTGCAAGTTTATATCCGTAGGCTACTGCTTCAATTGCAGAATTTGCTTCGACTATATTTTCAACAAGGCCTGAAAAAGCAGCGAACAATTTTTTATTATCCGAACCTAGACAGATGATTGCTTTAACCTTACCTTTCACAAGAGAAATAAGTTCACTGTAATCATTTCCTTTATCAACTCCACCTACGATCCAAACCACAGGTTTTTCCATGCTTTCTAGAGCAAACCATGTAGAATTAATATTTGTCGCTTTAGAGTCATTGATAAATTCAATACCATTGACTTTTGCAACAAATTCCATGCGGTGTTCCGCATTCACGAAGTCACCCAGACTTTCGCGCACGATATCCTTGCGGATTTCAACTAATCTTGATGCGATTCCAGCAGCAAGTGCGTTTTGGGTATTGTGCTTACCCTTTAAAGCTAATTCATGAATTGACATAGTAATTGGTTGTTTTATGTTTATTGTTATTTGTTTATTAATTGAGTATGCCCCTAGAATTACTTCTTGTAACAAGGAGAAAGGAGCCATTTGCATTTTTGGATTTCGACTAGCAATTTCTTTACTGATGATGGGGTCATCTAGATTATAAATGAACCAATCCGTTTCCCTTTGATTTTGAAGAATTCTAAACTTCGCATCGACATAATTTTGCATTTCATATGCATATCGATCCAAATGATCAGGAGTTATATTGGTAATAATTGAAATATCAGCTCTAAAATCAAACATGTCATCCAATTGAAAGGAGCTCAATTCAAGGACATACCATTCATGATCTTCCAAGGCAACTTGTTTGGCATAGCTATGTCCAACATTACCTGCTAGACCAACATCAAAACCAGCTTTTTTTAGAATATGATGAATAAGCAGCGTTGTGGTAGTTTTGCCATTACTACCTGTAATGCAAATATGTTTACCTTTCGAAAACGGAAATGCAAATTCAATTTCAGAAACCACGCGAATTTTTTGATCACGGATCTCTTGCATAATAATTGAAGTTTCAGGAATTCCAGGAGACTTAACAACTACATCAGCAGACAATACACGGACAGCGGTGTGTCCATTTTCTTCCCATTGAATTCCATAAGTATCCAATTCATCTCGAAACGATGCTTTAATTTTTCCCGCATCCGAAACAAAAACATTATAATTATTTTGTTTAGCCAAAATAGCTGCGCCAACGCCACTTTCCGCAGCGCCTAGAACGACAATATTTTGAACTAGTTTCTGCATTATCTTAATTTAAGCGTTACGATACTGATGACAGCTAATAAAATTCCGACAATCCAAAAACGAGAAACAATTTTAGCTTCATGAATTCCAACTTTTTGATAATGATGATGAAGGGGAGCCATTAAAAATATTCTTCTACCTTCACCATATCTTTTCTTAGTGATTTTAAAATATCCCACTTGAAGAAGCACGGAAAGATTTTCAATAAGGAAAATTCCACACAGAACTGGGATCAATAATTCTTTTCGAACAGAGATAGCGAACACAGCTATAATGCCACCGAGGGCCAAGCTGCCGGTATCACCCATAAAGACTTGAGCTGGATACGAATTGTACCATAAGAATCCAATACAAGCACCCACAAAAGCAGCTATAAAAATCACCAATTCCTCCGCCATGGGTATATACATGACATTGAGATAATCGGCGAAAGTCTCATTAGAACTCACATAAGCAAATACGGCTAATGCGATTCCAATGATGGCAGAACTTCCTGTTGCAAGACCATCAAGACCATCCGTCATGTTGGCTCCATTGGAAACAGCGATTACAATAAAAATTACAATAGGAATAAAGAGCAACCATCCATATGATTTATTATAATCTCCCATTAACCAATTATAATTAAACTCATTCCCTTTGATAAAAGGAATTGTAGTAGTCATATCATCAGTTTTTATCCACTTATAATGTTCTCCATCTTTTTGAACATGCTGATGCGTTACGAAAGTTTCATTCTGCTTTAATTTATAGGAAGAATCGACCCTTTTATGCACGGTTACCGCATCAGAGAAGTAAAGAATACATCCCACTATTAATCCAACACCAATTTGACCAACAATCTTAAATCTTCCTTTTAACCCTTCCTTATTCTTTTTAAATACCTTGATATAATCATCAAGAAAGCCAATGAGTCCAAGCCAAATGGTTGCAATAATCATGGTAATCACATAGACATTATGCAATTTTGCAAATAGAATCGTCGGAATAAGGATGGCACTGAGAATAATAATTCCTCCCATGGTAGGTGTTCCCGTCTTTTCAACTTGACCTGCTAAACCCAAGTCTCTAACCGTCTCTCCAATTTGCTGACCGCGCAGCATATTGATTAGTTTTTTTCCAAAAACAATAGACACCAAGAGCGATGTAATAAGGGCCATTGCAGCTCGAAAAGAAATAAAATCAAATAATCCTGCGCCAGGAAAATTTAGTTTGTCTAGATAATCGAATAAGTAGTATAGCATTCTATTTTCTCATTTGTTTAAATAATTCACTTGTAATTTCAAAATCATCAAAATCATATTTCACCCCATTAATCTCTTGATACTTCTCATGTCCTTTACCAGCAATTAAAAGAATATCACCTGCTTGAGCGAGCACAATTGCCGTTTGGATTGCTTGTTTCCGATCTGGAATAGTGAGGGCTATTAATGATTCTGTAGCGCTTAATCCTCCGCGCATTTCATCTAAAATATCATTTGGATTTTCCGTTCTAGGGTTATCAGAAGTCAAAATAACTTGTTGACTAAAAGCGACCGCAATTTTCGCCATTTCTGGACGCTTACTTTTATCTCTATCACCGCCACAACCAACAATGGTGATGATTTTTGATTTTTGATTTTGAATAGACTTGATCGTTGATAATACATTTTCTAATGCATCAGGCGTATGCGCATAATCTACTACAGCAGTAATTCCAGTGTCACTATTCATGAACTGAAATCGGCCATCCACTGCATTCAAATTAGACAAGACTTGAAGGACCTCATTAGAATCTAGATCTAGCAATTGAGTAACTCCATAAACCGCTAATAAATTGGAAGCATTAAATTCACCAATTAATCGAGTGTATAATTCTATTCCGTTGATGGACATCATCAAACCAGAAAAATCATTTTGAAGCACTTTCCCTTTGAAATCCGCCATTGTTTTTAGAGCAAAAGATGCTTTTTTTGCTTTTGTGTTTTGCAACATGACATTGCCATTTTTATCATCAAGATTGCTTAATGCAAAGGCATTGGAAGGCAAATGATCAAAGAGTGACTTTTTAACTTTAATATATTCAGAAAAAGTATGATGATAATCTAGATGATCATGTGTAATATTGGTAAAGACAGCACCTGAAAAACGAATACCTGCTACCCTATTTTGGTGCAAGGCATGCGAACTCACTTCCATAAAACAATAATCACATCCTGCGCTAACCATTTGAGCCAGTAAAGAATTCAAGGCAATCGGATTGGGCGTTGTGTGTGTTGCGGGAATTTCTAAGTCACCAATTCTATTAACTACAGTGGACAAGAGTCCTGTTTTATAACCTAATTGCGTAAAAAGATCAAACAGTAAAGTTGTGGTGGTAGTTTTACCATTCGTGCCTGTAATCCCAATTAATTCTAGTTGATCAGCAGGATGATCATAAAAATTACAAGCCGCTAAGGCAAGTGCTTCATTGGTGTCTTTCACAAGAATTTGTGTGATTTCAAGAGGAAGGTCTAATTTCCTTTGCACCATTACAGTATTACATCCAGAAGCAATGACCTTGTCAATAAACAAATGACCATCATTGGTAACACCAACAATTGCAATGAATAAATCATTTTTTTGAACAATTCTTGAGTCAAATTGCAGCGCATTAATTTCCTGATCAAGCGAACCTGAAATCAATTGAAAATCAATTTGATGTAAAATATCGTTTAAATTCCTCATTGTCCTAATTCTATTATCACTACACCACCTTTAAAAGCAAGTTCACCCGCAGCCATACTTTGTTTTCTAACCTTACCATAACCTTTAATTCTAACTACAAGTCCAGATTTTTCCAGAAGAAATACAGCATCTTTAGCCGTCATACCTATTACATTGGGAACATGACCTTTTTTAGTCGACATTTGATTTAAGTGGACCGTATTTTTGAGTGTATCAGTTGTAAGCCAAACACCCTCATTGTTTAGTTGAAAGCGGACATTTAACAATTTCATAGAAAGCGTCAAGTCCTTTTTATTTCCTGTTTTTACAGAGGGAGAAATAGTTGAGAAAGGCATTTTAATATTCACAGCTTTATGATATTCCATAGAAGATGCCCAAACTTTATTAGCAACAGCTGCGAATACAGTTCCAGATACACGCGCGCCATAATATTCCGTTTTTGGATCTGTAATTACGACTACGCAAGAATATTTTGGTTTATCAGCAGGGAAATAACCAGCAAATGAAGCTTGAAAAACACTGTGATTTGCATCTGCATATCGCTTATCCTTTCCAGGCAATTTTGCGGTACCTGTTTTTCCTGCTATTTTAAATTGAGAACTTTTCAAATCTGAGCCAGTTCCAACAGTCATAACACCTTCCAGGCAAATTTTCATGATATTGATTGTTTTTTGGGAAGCTATTCTTTCTTTTAAAACAACAGGATTAAAATGTTTAATCACCTTACCTCTTCTTCGAATATCTTGAACAAACAAGGGTCTTAAAAACTTACCATTGTTGGCTACTGCATTATAAAAAGCGAGTGTTTGTAATGGAGTTTGACGATATTCATAACCGATAGACATCCAAGGTATCGAAAGAGGGGACCAAAGCGTCTCACCTGGACGATGAAATTGAGGCGCGCCTTCACCTTCAAGATCAATACCCATTGGCTCTAGTAATCCAAAATCATCCATTCGTTTCATAAACATTTCTGGTTCTGATCTATACAATTTATGAATGACAGCAGCGATTACATTCGAAGATTTTTCAAATGCTTTTTGAAGTGTTATTACTCCATAACCGATGCCATGATTAGAGTCGCTTAATTTCCCGCCATTAAATTGATAAACTCCAAACGCATTCACTTTATCTTGAATACCAATTTTATTATCTTCTAGAGCGGCCATTATGGATGCAAGCTTAAAAGTTGAACCAGGCACTTCGGGACTTCCGATAGCATAATTCCAACTTTCAGAGAAAGAACCATTTTCTTCTCGCGTTAAGTTGGCAATTGCTTTTATATAACCCGTTTTCACTTCCATTACTATTACGCAACCACTTGCAGCCTCCATGGTCATCAATTGATTTTCTAACTCAGAATGAGCTACTTCTTGAATTTCCTTATCAATAGTGCTTACGACATCGGCTCCTTCAACAGCTTCTTTAGTAATTTGACCTGTTCTTTTCCAACCAGTGGCGATTTTTTGCTCAATTTCCTTTCCCGGTTCACCTTTTAAATAATCGATATAAGCACCTTCAATACCAACCTTAATCTCCTTTCCGTCGACAATTTTATAATAACCTAAGGTTCTATTTAATAAATTTCCATTTGGTTTTTGACGCACAATCAATTCCGTATTATCTATAATTCCACCTTTCATTCTACCTTCACGAAAAATCGGCAAGAGATTTAAATTTTTTCTTTCTTGGTTGGTTACTTTTTTCCTAATCAACAAATACCTTGAACCATTTTCCCTTGCAGAGCGAATTGAATTTTCATATTCTCGAGCTGACTTATCCGGGTATAAACGATGAAGACCAGCAGCCAAGCCAGCTAAATCCTCATCAAATAATTTTTGATCAACTACTGTTGCGTCCATGTGGACATCATAAAAAGAAACAGAGGTTACAAGTGGAAGTAGATTTGCATCCAAGATCTCACCCATGCGAGGAATTCTATCGGTATGACGAACAGGAATGGCAGTATCGACTCCATCGAACATGTTTTTTTTGCCTTCAAATTGAATAGCAAAAGTTTTATAAATAATAACACACATGATCAAAACAAACCCAAAATAAATCAGATAAGCACGCTTCACCATAGACTGTTTATCCTTGCTCATTTCTTATTTTTTTTAAGTCTAATGATTTTGGTAGCCTTTTGTGATTCAACCAAATTTCTTTTCTGAAGTTTTTCTACCAATTTAAATCTACGGGTGAGGATTTCCAGGTCTGTTTTCGCTTCAATATATTCAGCAGTGTTCTGATCTAATAATTGTTGATTTTCATTGATTTCTGAGATTACCTGTTTTCCATAATATCCTTTAGAAACAAGTAGAATTAATAACAAGAAGATAAAGAAAATATAATTCAGATTATCCAAAACAAAATCACGCGTCAAGAACTCTCCATTCAAAATTTGAGAAAAAGCACTTGCCTTTACTTTTTTTGAAGTAGTTTTCTTTGATGCTGTCCCTTTATTAGTTTCGGGTGCTTCTTGTTTTTCTATGTATTCGTTATCACTCATTTTTTTTCAGCAATTCTTAATTTAGCACTTCGTGATCTAGGGTTTTCAATCAGCTCCTCTTCACTTGCGACTAGTGGGTGCCTTGTAATCTCTTCAAATGGTTTTAATATATTTCCAAAAAAGTCTTTTTCAATTTCACCCGAAAAGGAACCTCTTTTTACAAAATTTTTCACGAGTCGATCCTCAAGAGAGTGGTAAGACATAACCACCAATCGACCACCTGGATTTAAAACTCTTGCTGTTTGTTCGAGCAAGTCCTTTAATGCGTCTAATTCTTGATTTACCTCAATACGAACAGCTTGAAAAACCTGAGCTAAATATTTATTTTCCTTATTTCTTGGAGCAGAAAGCGAAGCTACCTTAACCAAATCACCTGTCGATATGAATGGATTGTCCATTCTGAAGTGCAAGATATTTTGGATTAATTTTCCAGGATTTTGAATGTCGCTGTATGATCTGAATAATTTATATAGATCATTTTCAGAAGTATCATTTAAAACATGGGCTGCAGTAAGCGAAGCATTTTTATTCATGCGCATATCAAGTGCCGCATCTTCACGAAGAGAAAATCCTCTTTCAGGAACATCAAATTGATGAGAAGAAACACCAAGGTCAGCCAATATTCCATCAACCCCTTTAATTCCTAGCATAGCGAGATGATTTTCTAAAAACCGAAAATTGCTCCTTATGAAATTAAAATTTGATGCTTCCCAGCGATTTTCATAGGCATCTTCATCTTGATCGAATGCGATAAGTTGACCGGTTGAAGCGATTCGAGAAAATATTTCTTTTGCATGTCCACCACCACCAAAGGTGACATCTACATATATGCCATTTTCTTGGATATTAAGTCCAAGCATGCATTCTTGCAGCATTACAGGTATGTGATAGTGTGTATTATTCTCCATTGTCCAAGTCACCCATTACTTCATTCGCCAAATCGGCGAAATCCGCTATGTTTACTTCGATCATCTCGAAGTACTTGGACTTGTCCCAGATTTCTATGCGGTCATTATATGCAATAAGCATAAGTTCTTGACCCAAACCAGTTCTTTCAACATGCGCCGTCGGGATCAATACCCTTCCTGCATTGTCTAAAGAAACCGCTTTTGCTCCCTGATGGAACAAACGATAAAACATGCGGTTTTTTGGTTTGAACAAATTCATTTTAGACAAACGCTCACTAATTTTCTCCCATTCAGAAAGGGGGTAAATGGTTAAGCAATCTTCAAATCCTTTGTTTAACATAAAATCTCGCTGAGACACAGCAGGCAACTGCTTCCGAAGTCCGGAAGGAAATAAAAACCGTCCTTTCTCGTCCAGTTTAACTTCAAATTCGCCTACTAATCCTGCCATAGCTTAATAATGGGTAAAAATAATGGAATTCTACCACTTTTTACCACTGATTAATAAATTGTTGATAACTTATAGCGTATTAACAGCACAAAGGTTTCACTTTTTAGGGAATAAAAAAAATAAATATCAATAAAATCAATACTTTCAATAAATGTGGTAAAAAGTGGTACTAATTTTCATTATTAACAAGTTATGAATACTTAAATTTGCCGAATGATTAAAGAATTAAAAAGTTGGGGTTTGCTACTCTTGTTAGCAGTAATTTGGGGGAGTTCTTTCATTCTAATGAAAAAGGGAATGTTCAATGAAAACGGAGACGCCATTTTCTCTGCACCGCAAGTAGCCACTCTGAGAATTTTAATCGCGTCATTAGTATTATTACCTTTTGCGATCCGGTCCGTGCGAAAATTAATGGTAAGAAAAGATTTTACTGTATTATTAGTAGTTGGATTAAGTGGGAATTTACTTCCAGCATTTTTATTCACCTATGCGCAAACCGGAATTTCTTCTGGTCTTTCGGGAATGCTAAACAGTTTTACGCCTGTTTTTACCTTGATCATCGGAACACTCATCTTCAGGGTGAAAGTCAGTAACGCTCAAATCATTGGATCATTGATAGGACTGATTGGTATAGTTCTATTAATATTATGGGGGAAAAACTCCACGATTAGTGGAGAATCCAAACCAATTCTTGCCGTGATCTGCGCCACCTTTTTATATGGATTAAGTTTAAATCTAATCAAGCATAAATTAAGTGCCTTCAAGCCCATAGAGACAACATCGCTTTCCTTCACCACCTTACTAATTCCATCCATTATTGGGTTTTTCTATTTCGGCACTCCAAAAACAATAATGTACAATCATGAAGCATCGCATGCTTTAATTTTTATTACCATTCTCGCTGTTATTGGTACAGCAATGGCGGTATTTTTATTTAATGGGATTATAAAAATTTCCTCAGCACTTTTCGCGAGTAGTGTTACTTACTTCATTCCAATTGTAGCTGTAATTATCGGATTCTTGATGAAGGAAAAAATTACTAGTAATCAAATATTTGCCATGATAATTGTTTTGATTGGCGTTCTATTAATTCACCATGGTGATAAATTTGTAAAAAGAGGTATAGATTCTAAAGCTGGATCCTAGACCAATTCTTTAATTTTTAATTAATTTAAGAGTGCTCGAAAAACCTTCAATTTGAATTAAATAAATTCCAGAAGGAAAAAAATCTATGTTAATTTTATTGATTTTATCTTTAAGAACTCCGGAAGCGATTTGATTCCCAAATAAGTTTAGGACTTTGTAATTTTTACCTATACTTGATTCATGCACCATTAGCGTTGTAAAATCTAGCGCTGGATTAGGGGCCAATCGTACATTTTGAAGAAGTAATAAATCTACATTAGAAGCAGTTGCATTTCCACTTCCAAAAGCTCCAAGACTTAAATTATAATAGCTACCACTAGCGGAAGTCAAAGTATCAGTTGCCCTAACCATATAAAGATAATTGCCACCATTTACAATACTATTATCCGTATAAGTAGTGCCACTAATAATATTTGAATTCAATAATTCCCATGAAAAAACATTGGGTAGACGCCGGTATACATTATAGCCCAAAACCGTTTCGCTCGATGGCAGCCAACTTAAATCAATGGTCCCAGATGAATTGGTTGTTCCCACTAAGTTGGTCGGAGGAGCAATGTACTTTATTCTTAAACTCGGATCGCCTAATTGAGCAATATGTATCCATCTTGTAAAGGTATTGAGCGTTGAAGAAAAATAAGCGGAAATATTATTTTGAGCAGCTTTAATACTTTGTCCTAAATGATTTCCCATGGACAATTGATGGTAATAGATATAGGGTCTACCAGACCAGGAACAAGTAAGTGTTTTTCCAGAGGCCAAACTTGCTCGCATGAAATTATCCGTTGCATCCCAATCGCCAAAATAGCTTCCAAAAAGCATTGAGAAAGTACTTTTGTAATTATTTGTTGCAAAATCACTTGTACTTGCAATTCCAGACGCACCAGAATACCATCCACCTCCAGCACCATAAGCCCACAAAAAATCATTAGCCAACAAAGTACTTGTATAATCAGCAATTTTAACCTCATTTATCCCAACAAGAGGGGATAATCCAGCTAACGCAGCACCTGAGAAACCTTCTGCCATTCCGCCAAAATTATCTTCCACAACCGCGCTATCTTGAGGAATATATTGGCGTGTTTTAAAATCATGGAGTTTATTTAAGTAAGAAATCATCAATTGAGATTCAGTTTCTGCAAAAGTAGGAAGCATATAAAAATCAACGCGAGAAATTTCTAATTCGAGATCAGAAGGCAGAACAGATTGATCCATTTTTCCATCATTTGGAATATTTTGATTTCTAGGATCAGAGGCCGAAAAATCATTTACACTATTATCCGTCCAAATACCATCCATATCAGCATAAAATACATCTGCGGGCCAAGCTCCTAAATGATCGGGATGTCCATCCGGATTGAGATCTCCTGAATATGGAACAGGTACATGACCCAACAAAAATATGGTTTTAGTTTCAAGAGGGTCGTTGGAATACATGGATTGAATCAAAGATTTGACTTGAGTTACATTGTCATTTCTATTGACTAATTGTTGTTGCACGAACCAACCATCAGCTTCCAAATCAATTATTAATTGATCTATCTCAGCTTGTAGATTAGGGATAAAATAGTCATCAATCACAAGAATTAATTTTCCTTTAT
Source organism: Flavobacteriales bacterium (assembly GCA_947476515.1). Classification (GTDB taxonomy): domain Bacteria; phylum Bacteroidota; class Bacteroidia; order Flavobacteriales_D; family Crocinitomicaceae; genus UBA952. The sequence continues at coordinate 2,948 of CANJQZ010000017.1, read as the reverse complement.
TATAGTTTAACTGCGTATTTATTCCAGAAACTAAATATCCATAACCATTAACAGTATTCGCAATTCGCATGATTTTATATTCATATAATTGATGTGGCAGCACCAAACTATCTGTAAAAGACAAAGCAGAAGATGCTAAACTTGCAATTGGCGCGCCCCATCCATTTGTTCCATATATTTTTCTATAAATATTATATTGCATTGCATCTTGATTTGCAGCCCACTTTATAGTTATACTGGTATCTATTGCATTAATGGAAGCTTGTGTTAATACAGCATTATCAAAGGCTGGAGTTTGAGAGAAAACCGTGCTAGAAACACTGAAAATAAGTAAGAAAGAAAAAAATAATTTCATGCTTAATTTTTTATAAATGTAAGAGAAATAAGCTTTGAAAAGCAAGGGTGAAATTCAAAATGACTATTCAGCACTTTTAAGATTGACATTCAGTAAAAATAAATCCATCATATTATTTGCGAATAACGAATTAAACAGTATCTTTGCCGTCCTTAAAACAGAATAATAAACTTAAAAAATTAGCTAAATGTACGCAATAGTAGAGATAGCAGGGCAGCAATTTAAAGTGCAAAAAGACCAAAAAGTTTTTGTTCATCGTTTAGCGGCAGAAGCAGGATCAAAAATAGAATTTGATCGTGTGATGTTAATTGACAACGATGGAAAAATTACTCTTGGCGCCCCAGCTATAGACGGTGCAAAAGTAACCGCAACAGTAATTGATCACATTAAAGGTGATAAAGTAATCGTTTTCAAAAAGAAACGAAGAAAAGGATATAAGAAGAAAAATGGCCACCGTCAGCAATTCACTTCTATTCAAATTACAAATATTAAGGCTTAGTTTAAAATATTTCCTCCGGGAAACTAAAAAATAGTAAAATGGCACACAAAAAAGGAGCAGGTAGTTCGAAAAACGGTCGCGAGTCACATAGCAAGCGCCTAGGTGTAAAAATATTTGGTGGACAAGCAGCAATCGCAGGGAACATTATTGTTCGTCAACGCGGTACTAACCATCATCCAGGAAATAATGTTGGAATTGGAAAAGACCATACTTTATTTGCTTTAACGGATGGATTAGTTGAGTTTCGCAAGAAAAAAGACAACAGATCTTTTGTATCTATTGTTCCTTTTCCAGAAACTGCTACTGCATAAGTTTTCAAAACTTTTAAAAAAGGGTCGACATTGTTGACCCTTTTTTTTTGATTAATTATTACTTTTAAGCATGAATAAAGGGATTCAACGAACGCAGCGCTACCTACTCTCCTGCTTGAGTGGTTACCTACTTACGCTTGCTTTTCCTTACACTGGAAGTTTAAGTCCCCTTGTATTTATTGCCCTTGTTCCCTTATTCTTTGTTCAAGGTTCTCTTATTTCAAAAGGCGCCAAAGGTATTGCAGTATTTCCACATGCCTACTTAACTTTTTTAATCTTCAATATAGGAACCACCTGGTGGATTTGGAATGCGGATGTCAATGGGGCGCTCATGGCGTTTGTTTTCAACTCCTTATTGATGGCGATCTTTTACACTTTGTTCCACATTATTTACAAAAAGACAGAACGCTTCCTATCCCTATGGAGTCTAATCCCCATTTGGTTGAGTTTTGAATACCTGCATTTGAATTGGGAACTATCACATCCTTGGTTGAATTTTGGGAATTTCTTTTCCATTCGCACCCATTGGATTCAATGGTATGAATACACCGGTGCATTAGGGGGAACTGTTTGGATTATTGCAGTCAACATATTAAGTTATCAATTGCTCCAGCAATTAGTGCAAAAAAGTCCCATAAAGAAATCAATAATTACACTTGTTTGTGTTTTAATAACTCCAATAATTATTTCTTTTCTACTTCTTATTGATACGAGGACCACTGTGGTAAATAAAAATCTAAATGTTGTAGTTGTTCAACCCAATATTGATCCTTACAAAGAAAAATTTATTGAAAACTCAAGTGAAGCACAAACTTTAAAATTCATTCATTTAGCAGCACAAAAAATTGATTCACTTACCGATTTGGTCTTAGGTCCAGAAACAGCCTTGAGCGAAAACTTCAATGAAAAAGAAAGTATCACTCCTTACTACCAAATATTAGGGAAAAATTTATTCAAAGGAAATGAGCGATTAAGATTACTCATCGGGGCTTCCACCTACCAAATTTTTAGAACTAAAAACTCTCGAGCATCTATCCCATTTGAGGGAGGCTATTATGAAAGTTACAATGCATCACTTTATTTATCTTTAAAAAAAACACCTGCGTTTATTCATAAATCTAAACTTGTGCTTGGAGTTGAAAAAATTCCATTTTCAAATATTTTTCCCTTCCTAGAAACACTAGCCATTCAAAACGGTGGTACTTCAGGCACCTTAGGTGTGGAATCTGAAGCAAGTATTTTTCAAGACAAAGACTTTGAAGGCAAAGGATTCGGCTTAGCTCCAGTAGTCTGTTACGAATCCATATATGGCGCTTACCTTGCCGCTCAAACAAGGAAAGGATCTAATCTAATTTGTATTTTAACCAATGATGGTTGGTGGGGAGATACCCCAGGATACCAACAACATTTTAGTTTTGCTCGACTTCGAGCCATTGAAAACAGGCGTTGGGTGGTGCGCTCAGCCAATACTGGGTCTAGTGGCGTAATTGATGATTATGGCAACACCATTAAACAAACTAATTATTGGGAAGAAGCCGTTTTTTCCACTTCAGTTCCATTAAAAAATAATACTACTTTTTATGTAAAATGGGGGGATTATCTAGGGGTAATAGGTATGTGCCTAAGTTTATTACTCCTAATATTTTCGATCTTTATTAGATTCAAAAAAGCTTCTTAACAATGCTTGTTATATAAGTTCGGTAACATAATTTTAATATTAGGATAATAAGCATTAGCTTTATTAAATGAAAGCTTACTCCATTTCATTTTTCTTCTTTTTCCT
>CANJQZ010000016.1 GCA_947476515.1 Flavobacteriales bacterium | reverse complement strand
TGAGTGGCGCCGCCACCATTGGGCTGTGCTAAACCAATAAAACTCAGAGATACTGCTAATAAAAATAAAATTGACTTCATGTACTCGGATTCAATAAGGTGGGGTAAATATACGCAAATCCAAGACTTTTATTGCACAAATTATTTTAAGATTACTAATTTTTCTGTTTTTTCAGCTGCAACACCTTCAGATGTTAGTAATTTTAACCTGTAAACATATACGCCTCTGGCCAATTGATCACCATAATCATCTCTTCCATCCCATGAGATACCTTCCGTTCTAAATCCTTTGGTAGCAACTTTTTCTTGAATTGTTTTTACCAAGCGTCCACTTACAGAATATATTTGAATTTGCACCTCCAATTGATCGCAAGATTGATTGTGTTCGAACATGAACTTAGTACTGGTAGTAAATGGATTAGGGTAATTATACAAGCGATCAATAGCTCCTTTTTCATTAGGTTTTACTACAAAATTAGTTTTCGCTAAGGAGGAATTATTATTAACATCCCATGCTTTCAATGATAAAGTATGGGGCCCGTCTGCCAAAGCAGGAAGTTCATATCTAATGGAACCCGACTGATAAGTATTCAAATCTGCTGAATAATAATCATTCAAAATAATTGGCGCAGCCGAATTTTCGTCCACCACGGCAATTAAATCATGACCAATGCCTGTACCTACTGTATTAATTCCATTCTCATCAAATAATTTAGCAAATAATACTGGAGTAGCATCTGTTATGCCACCATCAATAAATCTATCATCATTCAACAGTAAATCTATTGTTGGACCGAGATTATCTACAATTCCGTTAGGATCAATTCCTCCAATAATAAAAGTGGTATCTATACCTGCAGCATCAACTTGACCATTAAAAGCATAGTAACTTATTTTTCCAGTTCCCAGATTTAAAGCAATATCTTTCGGAACAATAAATGAAAATTCAAAACGACCATTTTGTATGCTTGATTTTCCTTTATAAACTATGTTTCGTTGCAATTCATAATTGATGTTCGGAGAGGTATCATCTTGACCAAGAGTAATATAGTTTTTTACCTTATCAAAAACTGTTGGTAAAAGATAACCGTTATAGTTAGATTGAAGTGTTCCATTATTATCCTTAACATGACCTTTGACAGTAACTTTACTCAAAGCATTTAGGGTATCAATTACAGTTAGATATTGACCATTGATACTGTCTGTTACAATTTCAAGTCTAGGTAATGCAATACGAAGCGCTGGGTCACCGATGAGGGTGAAACTCCTTTTATTATCACTCGATCCAGATTGATTTTTGGTTAACATCATAATCGTTCCAAAGGTACGAGGGAGCTGGTTCGCATCTCTTTCAAAAACATTATTATAGAAAGCTAAACCTGTGGCAGAATTAACTCCAAAGAAGACCGAACGCGTGGTGGTCATTAAAGCGATTGCGCCACCTAGTGGATTCAATGATAACCATTCGCCTGCTGAAACTCTTTTAGGATCATCATATTTAGTGAATTCACAAGTGGCAGACACGAATAAATGTAAAGCATTTATATTTCCCCATGACTGAATTTGAGGAATCGTCACTACACGTTCTTCTGCCAATCCGACCTCTCCACCATGACCCACATAATTAACAATCAAAGCACCTCTTTCTACCCGATCTGTAATGGCATTATAAACTTCAGGGTAACGCTGTCCACCTGCAGAAGTTTGTTGAGGGTAGGCATCCAAATAAAGCTTATCACAATTTATCTCGCGATGGTTTAATTTCACCAAATCATATTGTGGTTCTGTGTCCGAATTAATAAAATAGCCACCCTCTTCATCGTCAGCGATTTGAATCATTTTTAAACGCCAATCACCAAAAGTACCATTAGTTGTAGAGTCCAAACAACAATTAGAGGTGTTTGATGCAAACAAATTGGAACCATTTTTAAGATAATGTTCAATTTTATCTACTTGTTGCTTTGCTTGTGTATTATCACTCACCACCAAGCGTCCAATTCCAATGTCTAGCATATCGGTTGGATTAATCGCCTCATTATCATTCAACATTCCAAAGAAATCATCGGTGACCAATGCATCGATATGATATTCACTACTCACCACTTGATAGGTAAGAATAAAATTGTTATTACCTTCAATTCTATCTTTTGGATCATAAGTACCATCGCCAAACAATAAAAGATATTTAGGGAACAATAAAGGATCAGATGCTAAAACCGCCCTATCATAGAACATTTTCATAAACATCCTAATACCCACGGCATCTGGTGAACCGCTACTAAACTCATTATAAATTTGCTCAGGAGTTACTACATGAACTGTCAATCCTTCATCACGGTGTAAATTTGCCAATCTTTCTGCTTGTTGTATAAAATTAGGATGAGAGACAATCAAATAATCTGCTTGTGGAAGACTGTGCAAATTTTGATAAGCAACAGGCGCGATTTTTTCTGGCGTATAAAATATATAACCATTTGAGGCGATGAATTCAGAAAGAAATAAATTTTTTGTAAAACTAAACACCCCTGAAACAGTACTTCCTGTAAGCTTGACAGGAACTTTATTATTGGTAACATCCCATACAAAACCAGCTGATGGAAAGGCGCTAATCTGATATTCAGCTTTAATGGTGGAATCAATGGTGGAAATATTTCTAAAGCCAAATTGAGTTCCTAAAAAAGTTAAACTTCTTTTTGTATTTACTAAAATTCGATCTAAGTAAGTCAGCGTAGTTGGACTGTCCCTTGTAATACTAATTTTAAAATCAAGCGAAGACGAGCTGGGATTTGAATAAATATGAGTTTTGGTAGAACGCACATAATCGTTTAAGATAGAAGGAAGTGCCGCATTAGTAAGGAGTGTGCCGTTGCAGTAATATTTTTGAGATGTCCCTGCAGAACTTCTGGCGCTGGTTGCAATCGCTGTTTTAAAAACAATCGCTTGGTTTGGAATTAAATTTGGAATGTAAAATGAAAAAGATTTCTCCAATTCCACATCAAATAAATCACCATACCATCTTTGGCCACCACCTACTAATGATTTGGTGTCTACTTCATATACATCCCGATAATTATATTCTGAAATCACGGTTGATGCAGGGAGGCCATCATCAACAGAATTTTGAATATATAAAGGAAGCGTATTGGGATTTACATTAATAAAATAATAGGATTTATCGCTGTAAGTATTTCGTTTCTGGTCAAACTCAACCGTGCCATTTGCATACCATCTATGAGGACCTGATCCATAAAACAAAACATAATCTTGATCATTAAAGACGCCATCTGCACCGCCTACGATTGTAATGGCATTTTGTGCTAAATCATCTGTTCTATTGATCCAATTTTCTTCAGGTAACATGCCTTCACCATTACCAAAAATATGCAAATGATTAGGATTTAATGTACTGACTTCGATGCCTATGGAAGTCAAAAAGGCTTTATCAATTTTGTATACCCCATCTTTAGGAACAGCAATTTTATACCAAAAGCCCGATCCTTCTTTTAAAACTGAATTACTTACAAAATCTTTTTCATAAGCAAGCTGCTGATTTTGCGGAGCATACTTAAAAGAAAAGGAAACTAATTTTTGAATTACACCATCTTGGTTCATAAATGGAAAACAGGAGAAACTGATGAAATTTTCTTGAGCCGCTTGGGCAATCTTCAAATCATATTTTAAGCTTGTCGGAATATTAATGTCAAATTGAGCAAGAAAATTAATTTCATCAATTGTTGCTTGAATATACGCGACATTTTCTAAAGTTACAGAACCTGCTGATTTAATCTTTTGAGAAAAATAATAATTTGGAGCTGTAATATCTAATGGGATACCATTAATGGTTGGTGCCTTATAGGTTTGATTATTCCAAGATCCTTCATGTAAATTAGTCCACTCGATCTTGAAAACTGAAGATTGAGAGAGTGAAATCAATGGAAAAAGAAAAACACTAAAAGAAAAAAGTAACTTAAATATCATAACGATTGCAAAATTAAGAAGTAAAGCCGTTCAAAAAACGACAATCAATTTTATTTATTTGAATTATTTTACGATATTTGTAACCAACACTAATTAACCTCGTACTGAGTACCGTGCTAAAAAATATAAACATCGTAATGCGATATCTTACTAGAAAACACCTTGTTTTCAGTGCAATGCTTTGGTTATCATTGGGTTATGCTTATGGTCAAGATCCTACTTTTACACAATTTTATGCCAATCCAGTTTACCTAAACCCCGCCTTAGCTGGTTCAACAGGATGCGGTAGAGTCAATATGAATTACCGCAATGAATGGCCTCAATTGACAGGAAATTATGTTACTTACTCGGCATCTTATGATAATTATGTGAAAGATATTAATGGTGGTTTGGGTATTATTGCTTCTTACGATCAACAAGCTGAGGGTACAATTTCAACAACAATGGTTGGCGGTATTTATTCTTATCATGTGAAACTAAACAGAAAAACTGCATTAATGTTTGGTGCTAGAGCTGCTTATTATCAGAAATTTTTAGATTGGAATAAACTTACATTTGGAGATATGATTGATCCAAGAAGAGGATTTATTTATCAAACAGGTGATGTTCCAAGAGGGGGAAGAAGAGGTTTTTTCGATGCTTCGGCAGGTGCAGTTATTTTTACGAAGCGATTTTATGCTGGTGCGGCTTTAAATCATTTAAATAGGCCAGATGAATCTATGATTCTAGGAAAATCAAATTTACCCATAAGATTAACCGCTCATGCAGGGGCAACTATACCAATCGGTAGAAGAGGTCGTTATTCAGATGGTACTACTTTAAAACCTGCTATAATTTATCAATATCAAAATGGTTTCCAAGAATTAAATTTGGGAGCCTTTGTCAATTTTAACAGTTTAAATATGGGGGTTTGGTATAGAAATAAGGATGCCTTCGTCTTTATAGTTGGGGTTAAGACAGAAAAGTTTAGTTTTGGATATAGTTATGATTTAACTGTTTCTAAATTGGGTAATGGTTTGTCGGGAGGATCACATGAGGTCTCCATGCAAATTGGAATTAAATGTAAAAGAAAGCCCAGAGATTTCAGAAAGATCTCTTGTCCTTCATTTTAATAGTGTAACGAATACAGAAAATTGAATTTTATTTTTGTTTAATATAGATTGAATATGAAACTATCTCAAATAACTAAAATCGGAATGCTTGCCTTTTCAATGGCAATCCTAGGGAGTTGTGCTAAAGACACTTCTACTTCAACTGGTTGGGAATATAACAATCCTGACAATGGAGGATTTGAAAAGTTCGACTTTTCAGAACAAGAAACAGGTCCTGGATTAGTAATGATTGAAGGCGGCGCCTTTACCATGGGGCGTACAGAACAAGATGTGATGTTTGATTGGAATGCAAAAGCTGCAAAAGTTACAGTTTCTTCATTTTACATGGACAGAACAGAAGTAACAAATTTCCATTGGTTGGAATATGTTTATTGGATGAAGCGTGTTTATTACAAATCTTATCCTCATATTTTCAAAAAATCTTTACCCGATACATTAGTTTGGAGATCTCCACTATCTTACAAAGAGAAATATGTTGATTATTATTTCCGTCATCCTGCCTACAGAGATTATCCTGTAGTTGGCGTATCGTGGTTACAAGCGAATGATTTTTGTAAGTGGCGAACTGATCGTGTAAATGAGTTTATTTTGGTAAGAGAAGGGATTCTTGATTGGCATTTTGCAGATGGAGCAGATGTTGCAGCTGCAAGTGACCCAAAATATAGTGCTAAATATCGCTCAGTACCTGAGAATATGTTTAGTACAGATTCTTATTTAGCAGGGCAATACAACAAAAATTCTAAAGATGGTTATACCTTAGCAACAGATAAAAGTGGTGATTTTGCTAAGAAATCAAAGAAAGATATTCCAAGAGATCCTTATTTTTTAGACAATTACGATCCAGTTTATGCAGCTAAGGATAATCCAGCTGATCCTAAATCAGGTGTATACAGAGGGAAGCGTCAAGTTAGAATGGAGGATGGAATTCTTTTGCCTAAGTACAGACTCCCAACTGAAGCTGAATGGGAATTTGCAGCTTTAGGTTTATTAGGGAATTTAGACCCTAACTCGGAAAATGTAAATGAAAGAAGAATATACCCATGGGATGGACATTATGTTAGAAATGATGAAGAGCAATTCCAAGGTTCTATTCAAGCGAACTTTACAAGAGGTCATGGAGATTTAATGGGAGTTGCAGGTGCATTAAATGATGGTGCAGATGTTACCGCTCGTGTAGATGATTTTTGGCCAAATGATTATGGTTTATATCACATGGCTGGAAATGTTTCTGAATGGGTAATGGATACTTACCGTCCGCTTTCTAGTGAAGTAATGGATGAATTCATGCCTTTTAGAGGGAATGTATATCAAACTAAACTACTTGTTCCAGATGGATTATATGACAAACAAGTGAAAGCTACAGAGAATATTTATGATGTATATGGAATGAAGGAATTCGTAAACGAATATGCTCGTGTGAAGTATTTAGCGATGACCAATAATCCAATTGATTTGAATCAAAAATTCCAAAACAATTATTCTCAACAACAAAAAAATAATTCAATCTCTAATGTAAAAGATATTGACTTTACAGCTAGTTCAACAGGTATAGTTCAAAATGATACCATACAATATGATGTTAATGACTTCTACAAATTGAAGGGAGGAATTAATTGGACTTTAACAGGAGGTGTATTGATTAGAGGTAAATTAACCGATTCAATGATTACAGTTAAATATAGTCAGATTGGTGATTTTGGAATAAAATTGACAAATGGTAAATTAATAGAAGATAAGGCGAATCAAATTAAGGTAGTTAAAACTAAAATAGAACTAGCTGGTTTGGTAAATACAACTACAAGTCAAACAAAAATCAACTCTGTTCAAGACAAGCGTAAATATCAATTTAACAGTCCAAGTAATTCTTACTTATCGAACAGCAGTAGATATACTTTGAATGATAGTATTCAATTTGCGGTACTTGATGATATTAATGCATTATTAGATACAGCAATATTCTTATACAACAAAGGAAATACAATTAAAGCATCTGCTTACATTGAAAAAGCTTTGTTTGGCAATGAAACACAGTCAGTATCACCGTTAGACTTCAGAGCTGGTTATAATCCAGAAGACACAGATGCTCCTGGTATAGGTGTTACATATTTTAAACTAGATGATGAAGGTAATGTTGAAACGGAACCAACAACCTTTAATATCTTTAAAGATGATTATTTAGAATTTAGGTTCAAGAATTACAAAACTGACCCAACTATTTCTACTTGGTTGTTAACTTTAAGAAATGGATTAAGCGAATTCACTGTTGAAAGTCGCGGTAAGCAACGATGGAGAAATGTAACTGAGGAAGAAAATATTGGCCGTTTAAATTACCGTAAGGATGATTATATTGATTATTTAGATGGCGATTTAGAGTCTTCTATATTCTATAACAATACTCAAAGAAAAGGAGATATTAATTCAGGAGCTAGAGATGCTAAACAAGTTATGTATCAAAATCAACATGAGAATTATGATTTAAATGGAAATCTATTGAACAATGGTATCAGTGGATGGCCAACAACTCTTATTTCAGATAAATCTAAAGTCTATAAAGGTGGTTCATGGGCAGATAGAGCTTATTGGTTATCTGCAGGAAACAGAAGATTCCTTGACGAAGATAAAGCAACTGCTATGATTGGCTTCAGATGTGCCATGGATCGAGTTGGAAGTTCTCGCTCGAGTGTGCAAGACAATAGTCGAAAAAAACATTAATTTTAAAGCCCGATAACATCGGGCTTTTTTTTTATCGTATGACACTATATAATTTATTTAAATCCTGTACTTCAATATCAATAGACTCAAGAACTATTGCACCCGGAAGTTTATTTATTGCACTCAAAGGACAAAACTTTGACGGAAATAATTATGTAAATAAGGCATTAGAAGATGGAGCTAAATATTGTATTTCTGATAGAAAGGAAATCTGCGATGAAAAAAACATATACTATGTAGGGAATTGTATAGAATTTCTTCAACAATTAGCACAATTTCACAGACAGCAATTTAATATTCCTGTGATCGGGATCACTGGTAGTAACGGAAAAACCAGTACTAAAGAATTAATTCATTGTGTACTGAAGCAAAAATATCAAGTGCTTTGCACCACCGGGAATCTCAACAATCATATTGGCGTCCCCCTCACACTACTTCAAATGAATGAGCAGCATGAAATTGCAATCATTGAAATGGGCGCCAATAAATTTGGTGATATCGCCGAACTTTGTCAAATTGCTAGGCCAACACATGGCATAATAACCAATATTGGAAAAGCGCATTTGGAAGGCTTTAAGAATTTTGAAGGAGTATTAAAGACCAAAAAAGAACTGTTTAACTTCATATCAGGAAATAAATCCGGTATTATTATTGCCAACAGCGATGATGAAATCATTACCCAAAATCTACCTTCAAATTGTGAGATATTTACTTATGGAACAAATGGTACGCCAACCATTAAAGGGGAAATAATAAGCGTAAACCCTGAAGTTGCCTTAAAATATCAAACGGCTGATTACAACTCAGATCCCATTCAGACCCAACTTATTGGTAAATATAATTTTTATAATTTTCTTTCGGCCATTTGTGTTGGAAAAATATTTGATGTAAGCTACGATGATATAAATAAAGCTATCAGTTCTTATATTTCTAAAAACAATCGTTCACAGGTAGAAAAAACTGACAATAACACACTAATTGTTGATTGCTACAATGCGAATCCATCTAGTATGCTCTCTGCTTTGGAGAGTTTTATCATGATTCACAATCAACAAAAGTTGGCAATTCTTGGAGACATGTTAGAATTGGGAAGTGATTCTAAGTTAGAACATCAAAAAGTGATTGATTATTGTAAGCAGCAGAATTTACAGCTGTATACGGTTGGTTCTTTGTTTTATGAAGAAAATGAACAAGGTAATCGCTGGAAAAGCACCCAAAGCTTATTAGAATTTCTAAAAGATCATCCTATTAAAGACAAAATGGTTTTACTAAAAGGTTCTAGAGGAATTGCTTTAGAGAAATTAATGAGTTCCTTATAATTAAGAACCGAATTGCATAAGGTAACCTTTCAAGAAAGGATCTAAATTTCCATCCATAACGCCATCAACATCAGATGTTTCAATTCCTGTGCGTACATCCTTCACTAATTTATAGGGCTGCATTACATAATTTCGGATTTGAGAACCCCATTCAATTTTTTTCTTCCCTGCTTCAATCTCATTCCGTTTTTCCATACGGTCTCTGATTTCCAATTCATATAACTGAGAGCGCAACAATTGCATTGCTTTTTCTTTATTGGCCAATTGAGACCTAGACTCTGAATTCTCGATTATAATTCCTGAGGGAGCGTGTCTCAATCGAACAGCAGTTTCCACCTTGTTTACATTTTGTCCACCTGCTCCACCCGATCTAAAGGTTTCAAAAGTGACATCTGCGGGATTCACATGAATCACAATATTATCATCGACTAATGGATAAACATAAACAGAGACAAATGAAGTATGTCTTTTGGCATTAGAATCAAACGGAGAAATACGAACCAAACGATGGACCCCATTCTCTCCTTTCAGATAACCAAAAGCAAAAGCGCCTTCAAATTCGATCGTAACTGTTTTTACCCCAGCTACATCTCCTTCTTGATAATTCAATTCACTTAATTTATGCCCTTTCTTTTGTCCCCACATCATATACATACGCATCAACATAGAGGCCCAATCGCAACTTTCAGTTCCACCGGCACCTGCAGTAATTTGAACAACAGCACTCAGCGCATCTTCTTCACCAGAAAGCATGTTTTTTAACTCCAACTCCTCAACACCTTCTTGAATTTTAAGAAATGATTGATCGAGTTCTTTTGCTTCTGCCATCCCTTCCTTTACAAATTCTTGAAGAACATCTAGGTCCGCAGCACCAGATTTTAAAGTATCGAACTGTTCCACCCAAAATTTAAGGCCTCGGATCACTTTCATCTGAACTTCAGCTTTTTTAGGGTCTTCCCAAAAATTTGGATCTTGAGTTCGTAATTCCTCTTCCTTTAATTGTTGGCGTTTCTCTTCAATTTTTAGATAAATTGAAATAGAATCAATGCGTTTATTTAATTCTTTATACTGTTCATTGGTCATACAACAAAATTAATTAATTCAAATCAGTAAAACACTTTTTAAGAAGTACTTCTACAAAAAGACTTAACAAAATCAAGGTTTTTGTAGCGCAAGAACATAGATTAAAAGTACATATACAGATCAAAGCAATATTCTAAAATTTAGAACAAGTCTAGTTTGCAAGAACAATGCACAATAAGTTGCTTAACATATTGGTAAATATTTTAACTTTGTTAAAAAAAGAAGAGATGAGCATACCAGCAGAATTAAAGTATACTAAGGACCATGAGTGGGTTCGATTAGACGGAGAAATTGCAACAGTAGGAATCACAGCATTTGCACAAGGCGAATTAGGTGATATCGTATATGTAGAAATTGAAACCATTGGAGAAACAATCGACAAAGAAGAAATCTTTGGTTCGATTGAAGCCGTTAAAACCGTTTCTGATTTATTTATGCCATTATCTGGAGAACTTATAGAACTTAACGAAGCATTGGACGGAAATCCTGAGTTGGTAAACAGTGATCCATACGGCGAAGGATGGATGGTAAAATTAAAAATTAGCGACGCTAGTGAATTTGATTCACTTTTAGATGCAACTGCATACGGAAATTTGATTCATTAAGAATCAATACTTAATAAAAAAGGGCTCCAATTGGAGCCCTTTTTTATTGTTGAAATATTTGATTTAAACATCAATTTTAGCATACTTAGCATTCTTTTCAATGAATTCTCTTCTTGGCGGAACATCGTCTCCCATAAGCATAGAGAAAATCTGATCACATTCCGCTGCATTTTCAATGGTAACTTGACGCAAGGTTCTACTTTCAGGATTCATGGTAGTTTCCCATAATTGTTCAGCATTCATTTCACCAAGACCTTTATAGCGTTGCACACCAACTGAAGATTCTGTTCCAGCTCCTTTCAAATCTTGAATTAAGCGATCTCTTTGATCTTCATTCCATGCATATTCTGATTTTGTTCCCTTTTTAACTTGATACAAAGGAGGCGTTGCGATATAGATATATCCAAACTCAATCAACTCCTTCATAAACCTAAAGAAGAAAGTTAAAATCAAAGTCTCAATATGTGATCCATCGACATCGGCATCACACATAATGATTATTTTATGGTATCTAAGTTTCGTTAAGTTCAATGCTTTTGAATCTTCTTCGGTCCCAATACGAACACCAAGTGCAGTATACATATTTTTAATCTCTTCATTTTCGAAGATTTTATAATGCATTGCTTTCTCAACATTCAAGATTTTACCTCTAAGTGGCATAATCGCTTGGAAGTGGCGATCCCGTCCTTGTTTGGCTGTACCACCCGCTGAATCTCCCTCGACGAAATAAATTTCACATAAAGCAGGATCTTTCTCTGAACAGTCGGCTAATTTTCCTGGCAAGCCCGAACCTGTAAGAACATTTTTCCGCTGCACCATTTCACGCGCTTTTCTTGCAGCGTGACGCGCACGCGCCGCTAAAATTACCTTCTCTACTATCAATCTAGCTTCCGCAGGATGTTCTTCCAAATAGGCTGATAACATTTCAGAAACAGATTGACTCACTGGAGCAGTAACCTCTCTATTTCCCAATTTAGTTTTTGTTTGTCCTTCAAACTGTGGCTCTTGAACCTTAACAGACAGAACGGCAGTTAAACCCTCACGGAAATCATCACCATCGATTTCTATTTTCTCTTTCGCTAGAATTCCAGAATCAGTTGCATACTTCTTTAAAGTATTCGTTAAACCTCTTCTAAATCCAGATAAATGAGTACCACCTTCATAGGTGTTGATGTTATTTACATATGCTTGAATGTTTTCCGTGTAAGAAGTATTATAAGTTAAAGCAACTTCCACAGGAATACCTTCTCTCTCCCCTTCAAAATAAATTACATCAGAAATTAATGCTTCTCTATTTCTATCCAAGTATTGAGCAAATTCTTTTAGTCCTCCTTCAGAATGAAAAGTAACCATAGTATGATTTCCATTTTCATCTGAAACTCTCTTGTCTGTTAAGGTGATCGTGATCCCTTTGTTCAAGAAAGCTAATTCACGCATTCTTGCTGCCAAAGTATCAAAATTATACTCCAAATAATCAAAAATCGTGTCATCAGGAGAAAAAGTAACTTCAGTTCCAGTTTCAGTTGACTCCCCTATTACTTTAACATCATAAAGAGGCTTACCAATATTATACTCTTGCTGAAATAGCTTCCCTTCTCGTCTTACCATTACTGATAAATGTTTGGATAAAGCATTTACACAAGAAACCCCGACACCATGAAGACCACCAGAAACCTTGTATGTATCCTTATCAAACTTTCCACCGGCATGAAGCACCGTCATTACTACTTCTAGTGCTGACTTCTTTTCTTTCGTATGCATTGCCGTAGGAATACCACGACCATTGTCAATCACTGTTATTGAATTATTTGGATTAATGTAAACAGTAATATGATTGCAATATCCTGCCAAAGCCTCATCAATCGAATTGTCCACCACCTCATAAACCAAGTGATGTAAACCCTTAAGTCCCACATCACCAATATACATTGCAGGGCGTTTTCTAACCGCTTCTAAGCCTTCAAGTACTTGAATATTGTCCGCTGAATAATTATCCCTAGGTTCTTCTGTTGCCATATTTTATTTATTACGATTTATTATATTTTAAAGCGTAACAAAAATACGAAAAAGCGCACGAAATTTGGAGTTCAATAGGAGTCCAAAAGCACTAACTTATCAACAAAATTTCAACTAAAATGTTAAGATATTATCCATGAAATTATAGACGGATCATCTGGAAGAGTTGTAGGTGGAATCACGCGAATTAAGAATCCATTTTCATCCAATAAATACTTCTGAAAATTCCATTTAACCGAATTGTCTTCCAGTCCATTTTGGGACTTTTCGGTTAAGAATTTATACAAAGGATGCATATCTTTTCCTTTAACGGATATTTTGGACATCATCGGAAAATTCACCCCATAATTCTTCACGCAAAATGACGCTATATCCTTATCACTTCCTGGTTCTTGCGACATAAAATTATTCGCAGGGAAACCTACTATAACAAATCCTTCATCTTTATATTTCGAATACACTGCTTCCAGTTGCTCATACTGTGGTGTCAACCCACATTTAGAAGCGGTATTAACCACCATAATTTTCTTTCCTTTTAAGCTTGAAAAATCGAAAGTTTTTCCTTCAATATCTGTAACTTTAAAAGAGTGAATTGATTGTCGTTCCATTGGGTTCATTGAATTTAGTAATAAAATAGCACTGAGGGCTAAAAGTAAAGTTTTCATGTTTTTTCTTACTTAAACAATTAATAGATTAAAGAGTTCGTTAAAATTAAAGAACTTTTTTAAAGATTATACGAATAAGTATATTTATGAGAATATTTTCAATAATCTTAATCCTTATTTTTCCTTATTTTGGTTTGGCTCAAACCACAATCACTGGAGATTACCAAGGTTTATTGAGATTAGAAAACAACACTTGGACCCAGGGCCATGCGTTTTATATGCGCATTACAGCAGTCGCAGGATTAATCGATGGCGAATCAAGAGAGGAAGTCGTGGGCGAAAATACTTTCATCAATAAAAAAGTTTTAGGGTCCTTTGAAAATAAAAAATCATTTGAGATTACCCAAAATGCCGTATTAAAATCCTCTAACGGAAGTGCCAATACCTGTTTACTTTCCATGTCATTTCATTTTGTTGATTCCAATGCCTACTGGGTGGGCACTTTCAAAAGCCAAAAGTGTCCGAGCATGAAGGGGTCGTTAATACTCTACAAGACAAGAATTGAATTGGACCAAGATCCAACCCCATTGCACGACCACAGATGGGTTACTCGCTTTCAAGAAGATTTGGAATATGGATTATCAGCACCGGATAAAAGACCAGAAGAACTCAAGAGCTTTTCTTTTCAATCGATATATTTTGAATACAACAGGGACGAAATCCCCAAAACCTATTATCCCTATTTAGATTTGATGGCACGCATGATTTTAGGCCATTCAGATTTAAGAATTAAAGTTGTTGGGAATACTGATTCTGATGGTTCTGACACTTATAATATTGACTTATCAAAAAGAAGAGCAGAAGCCATAACGAGCTATTTTATTTCCAAAGGCTTAAATAAAGATCGTATTGTAATTGCTTACAACGGAGAGAACAAACCTAAAGACACCAATAAAACAGCTGATGGTAAAAAGAGAAATAGGCGTGTCGACTTTTCTTTTATATAGGAAGTGCCATTAAAATCCGGTTAATTTCTCCTCTAGAATATGAAGTTTAGCCAGCGCATCTGCTTCTTTTTTCTTTTCATTCTCGACTACATTTGCTGGTGCACTTCCAACAAAATTCTGATTACTCAGTTTCCCTTGAACGCTTTTAAGAAATCCTTTTGTATAATTAATTTCTTCCTGCAGCTTAGCCTTTTCAGCTTCAACATCTACCTCCTCTCCAAAAGGAATGAAGTATTCCTTTCCATCAAGAACAAATGAAAACGCACCTTGAATTTTCTCATCGCAATAATTTAAATCGGACAAATTACCTAACTTAACAATAACTGCATCTAATGGATTCGGGACGCTACTATTTTTAATAAAGAGTGAAAGCTTCACCTTATTGGCAATATTCTGTTGCTTTCTGCTATTTCTAATATGGGTAATCACTTCAACGGTTCGTGAAAAGTCTTCTAATAAAACTTCATTTACTGCACCAGGAACAGGCCAAGAAGCAATAATGATGTCATCACCTTCTTTTCTTTCTTTTAATAAATGCCAAAGTTCTTCTGAAATAAAGGGAGCAAAAGGATGGACTAATTTCATTAAATTTTCAAAGAAAATAAGTGTCGCTTCTTTAGTTTTGGCATCGATAGGCTGTTCAAAACCAGGTTTGATTAGCTCCAGGTACCAGGAGCAAAAATCATCCCATACCAATTTATAAATTAACATAAGAGCATCAGAAATACGAAATTTATCAAAGGCATCATTTATTTCCAGAAGTACTTTGTTAAATCTACTTTCAAACCACTCTATGGCTAATGCTGCAGACTTTGGTTGTTCGAAGAAAACAACTTCCCAGGCTGAAACCAAGCGATACGCATTCCATAATTTATTGGTGAAATTTCTTCCTTGCTCACATTGAGAGGTATCAAAAGGAAGGTCATTACCTGCTGGTGATGAAATAAGTACACCAACACGAACACCATCAGCGCCATATTGCTCAATCAATGAAATTGGATCTGGTGAATTACCAAGAGATTTGGACATTTTACGGCCTAATTTATCTCTTACAATTCCAGTATAATACACATTTCTAAAGGGTAGATCTCCTTTATACTCATATCCTGCCATAATCATACGCGCTACCCAGAAGAACATGATCTCTGGAGCTGTAACTAGATCATTAGTAGGGTAATAATAATTTATTTCCGGATTCTCTGGCGCTGTCAAGCCTCTAAATACAGAGATTGGCCACAACCAACTGGAGAACCAAGTATCCAAAACATCATCATCTTGACGCAAATCTAGAGGAGTAATTTTTTTGCCTGTTTTTTCAGTTGCAATCAAACAAGCTTCTTCAATAGTGGTAGCTACAACAAAATCATTAACACCAGCACCAAAATACCATGCAGGAATTCTATGTCCCCACCACAATTGTCTAGAAATACACCAATCTTTGACATTCTCCATCCAATGCCTATAGGTATTTTTAAATTTATCAGGATAAAAAGAAATGGTATTGTTCATTACATTTTCCAACGCAGGCTTTGCAAAATCTTTCATTTCAACAAACCACTGCATGGATAATTTAGGTTCAATTACTGCATTCGTTCTTTCCGAAAATCCAACCTTATTGATATAATCTTCCGTTTTAACTAAATAACCTGTGCGGTCTAATTCCTTTTCAATTTCCTTTCGAACTTCAAAACGATCCTTTCCTTCATAATGTAATCCATTAGCATTTAATGTCCCATTTTCATTGAACAAATCAATGGAAGCTAGATTATATTTTCTGCCAATTTCGTAATCATTTATATCATGAGCAGGAGTAATTTTAAGACAGCCTGTTCCAAATTCCATGTCTACATAAGCATCAGCAATAATAGGAATCACGCGATTTGAAATAGGAACTTGAACATTTTTACCAATCAAATGCTTAAAGCGCTCATCATCGGGATGGACACAGATGGCAGAATCTCCTAATATTGTTTCTGGGCGTGTGGTTGCAATCGTAATCCACTCATCATTGGAGCCATCAACTTTGTAACGCACATGAAATAGGCGCGAATTAACCTCCTTGTACAGCACTTCTTCATCAGAAACTGCAGTAAGTGCATCTGGATCCCAATTGACCATGCGAACACCACGGTATATTTTTCCTTTGTTGTAGAGATCAATAAAAACCATTATGACAGATGCAGAATAATCTTCATCCATAGTAAAATGCGTACGCTCCCAATCGCAAGACGCACCCAATTTTTTTAATT
>CANJQZ010000015.1 GCA_947476515.1 Flavobacteriales bacterium | reverse complement strand
TTGATGACGATGAAGTCAATAGATTATTCCTGAACAGAGCTGCAAAAGCAACAGATAGAATTGTTGATATTTTAGAGGATTTAGATCAAATCACACGATTGGAAGTAGATGAACTTAAAATGGATTTTCGCTCCTTTGAATTAATTGATCTGATTAAAGAAATAAAAGGCACTTTAGCGTTTAGCGCGAAAGAAAAAAATATTGAATTGGCCTTTAATAAAGATTATAATTCTATTTATGTTTTTGCAGATAGAACAAAGATTGGTCAGGTTCTTACCAACCTTATTGTCAATTCTATATATTATGGTGATGTAAATGGAAAAACACTTATTTCAATATTTACCATCGATGATTTAGTCACTATAGAAATTGAGGACAATGGACCTGGTATAGAAGAAAGGCATTTTCCAAGATTATTTGAGCGTTTTTATCGCGTAGAGAAAAGTAGAAATCGAAACGAAGGGGGAACTGGTTTAGGATTAGCTATTGTAAAACACATCATTGAATCACATAAACAAACCATTAATGTTCGTAGTACCGTTGGCCATGGAAGTACTTTCTCCTTTAGTCTTCAAAAAAGCCCTATAAATGGCCCAGTGAGTTCGAGAGGAATTCCATTAAAGTAATTTCTATATTGATTTTTCGGTAATTTTGCAACATGAAAAAAGTTGAGGGGAAAAAACAAAGTTTGATAAGAAGATTGTTTCTTATGGCTAAGCCATACAAACAATTTTTTATTCTCGCAGGACTAAGTGTTATTTGTCTATCTTTTTTAGGTCCCCTTCGCCCCTATCTTATTGGTGAAATGGTGGATAAATTTATTATTCAAACACAAAATAAGGAGAAATTACTTCAATGGAGTAGTTTGATTATCATAATTTTAATGGTCGAAGGGATTCTGCAGCTCATCTCTACCTACTTTTCAAATTTACTAGCTCAATCTGTAATTAGAGATATTCGCGTAAAAGTATTTCAACATATTCTGACCTTCAGAATGCGCTATTTTGACAAAACTCCAGTTGGTGCATTAGTTACTCGAGTTGTGTCTGATGTAGAAGCAATTACCGAAGTTTTCTCCTCAGGAGTTATGGAAATTGCAGGTGATTTAGTGTCGCTTATCTTTGTTCTTGCTCTTATGTTCTCGACTAATTGGGAGCTTTCCTTGATGACTTTGATCCCAATTCCTTTGTTAGTGATTGCAACCCGTATTTTTGCTAAAGCGATGAAGGCTTCTTTTCAATATGAAAGACTACAAGTAACGCGCCTGAATACTTTTGTTCAAGAACATATTACAGGGATGTCAATTGTTCAATTATTTAATCGACAAAAAATTGAATTTTCTAAATTTAATGATATCAACAAAGAACACCGTCAAGCACATATTAATGCTGTTTGGGCGACCTCTATTTTCTTTCCCGTAGTAGAGTTATTAAGTTCTCTATCCATTGCATTTCTCTTAGTTTGGGGAGCGCTTCAAGTAGAAGGGAAAACCAATTTGGAAATAAAAAAAATGTATGGCGAAATAATTGCCTTTACCCTTTGGATCCACCAATTGTACAGACCTATAAGACAATTAGCAGATAAGTTTAATATTTTACAACGCGGCACCGTAAGAGCCGAACGCATATTTGAAATTTTAGATCACGCAGAAAATGTACAAGATACGGGTACGGTTACATCTTGTGATTTTAATGCAGACATCGAATTTAAATCGGTTTCATTTGCCTATGAAAAAGAGAATTATGTTTTGAAAAACATTAGTTTATCTTTGAAAAAAGGTCAAACTATTGCATTTGTCGGTGCAACTGGCGCCGGGAAATCAACCATTGTAAATCTATTGGGAAGATTCTATGAATACGAAAAAGGAGAGGTCTATATTGGAAATATAAATCTCAAGGAAATTGAATTGAATTATTTGAGGGCCAATATTGCAATTGTATTACAAGATGTATTTTTATTTTCAGATTCCATTCACAATAATATCACCTTAGGTGATCCAGAAATAACAAGAGAACAAGTAATTACTGCCGCTAAAGCAGTTGGAGCACATAACTTCATTTCAAATTTACCTGGAGATTATGACTATATCATCGGAGAAAGAGGTGGCGTTTTATCTGTTGGACAAAGACAACTCCTTGCCTTCATTCGTGCATTTCTTTACAATCCTCGCATTCTTATTTTGGACGAGGCCACCTCTAGTTTGGATAGTGAATCGGAAGATTTGATTCAACTTGCAACTGATAAAATTACTGCTGATCGCACCTCAATTGTTATTGCTCATAGACTTTCAACAATTCAAAAGGCAGACCAAATAGTTGTATTAGAAAAAGGTGAAATTGTTGAACAAGGTTCTCATCAAGAACTTTTGAAAAAAGGAGGCTTTTATAAAAACCTATTTGATAAGCAATTCTTAGACGAAAACAAATGAAGCAATTTAAAATAGGTGGTGTTCCAGAGCACTTTAATCTACCTTGGCGCTTGGCAATTGAAGATGGAGATTTTCAAAAAAATGGCATTGAACTCCATTGGGCTGACATGAGTGGTGGGACTGGTCAAATGATTAAAGGCCTGCAGTCAGGAACCTTAGATATTGCTGTTTTGCTTACTGAAGGAATTACAAAAGCTATTTTACAAGGATTAGATGCAACCATTATTTCTGTATATGTTACTACTCCGCTATCATGGGGAATGCATGTTCCTTACGACTCCCAATTAAATAGTATTGATGATCTTGAAAATAAAGTATTTGCCATTTCAAGAGAAGGTTCTGGTTCGCATCTCATGGCCTATGTAAATGCCTTTGAAAAAAAATGGGATTTAACCCAACTTAAATTTACCGTAGTTGGAGATGTTTATGGTGGACTTTGGTCGCTGAAAGAAAATGAAGCGCAAGGTTTTTTATGGGAAAAGTATACAACGCAACCCTTCGTTGATCAAGAAAAATGCAGACGCGTTGGAGCAGTAAAAACACCTTGGCCTTGTTTTGTGATTGCTGTAAATAAAAAAATAGCGCAGGATAATAGAGCATTAATCAAACTCATTTGCGAAATAGTTCAACAAAAAGCTTTAGCACTAAAACAAAATAGTGAAGCCGCGTCAATCATTTCGTGGAGGTATAAATTAGCCCTTGACCAAGTAAAGAAATGGCTTTCAGAAACAGATTGGAATTATAATAATGCATTAGATCTTTCTGATTTTGAGCGTGTAGTACACTACTTAAAAGAAATGAAAATGATTCAAGAAGAAGAAGCACTGGATTGGGAAAATAAGCTCTTTAAATAAAGTCAAGTCTAATTATTAATTCCTTAATCCAAATTTTTATAAAAAACAGTTGCACTCGCCTGAGCACTTGGCATTATGGTAATGTCGTTTAAATTTACATGAGGAGGCAAAGATGCGGCATAAAATATCGTGTCTGCGACATCATCAGCGGAAAGGGGAATAAATCCATCATACACGGCTGCTGCTACTTTGTCATCGCCTTTAAAACGCACCAATGAAAATTCTGTTTCAATCGCTCCTGGAGCAATATTCGTTACTCTTATCGAATGCGTAACCAATTCCATTCGCATCGATTTAGATAAGGCGTCAACCGCATGCTTGGAAGCACAATAAACATTGCCATCCAAATAAACCTCCTTACCCGCAATACTAGATAAATTAAAAATATGCCCAGCTTTATTGGACTTAAATATTGGAATGATTTCCTTTGAAACATGCAGTAAACCTTTGATATTCGTGTCAATCATTCGATTCCAATCGTCTAACAATCCATCAGACAAGGGGCCTCTTCCTACTGCTAGTCCTGCATTATTAATCAGTAAAGCTAATTTCGATTTCACCTCATCTGAAAAGGAAGCAACAGCCTTTCGAACTTGAATGTCTTCTCTGACATCTACTTGAAATAATAAGACTTGAATAGGAAATTGAGCCAGCTCATTTTTTAAAGCTTCTAAGCGATCCATTCTTCTTGCCATAAGAACAAGATGATAACCTTCTTTTGCAAATCTGCGGGCACAAGCGGCACCAATTCCCGAACTCGCTCCTGTTATAAGAATGTATTTATCCATTTTTGAATTTTTAAATTTTGATTAAGCTTTGAAATGTTGGTAAAATCTACTGACAATAATAAAATAAAGAATAAAAAAGGCATTGCTGGTACTTTATAACGAACAATTGCACCAATTACTGGAGTTGTTAGTCCGATTATAGAAAATAAAATAATAGTGAACAATACACCAAACCATACAAAATGATTTTGGGGTGAATTTAATTTCTTTCTATAAAATAGGAGCAGTCCTAAAAGAGCAAAAACAAGCAAGTTTTCAAGGAAAGGCAGCACATAAATCATTCCTTTTATTTGGCTTGGCCATGGCATAGAAATAACATAGAATAAAGACTGAGGTAGGGCGGCAATTAATGACCAAATACTACCATCAAGTGGCTGCATTGTTATCGTACTGCCAGCATGAAAAGTGTTTGCAAGATTTATAAAATCATGTTGCTTGCCAATTAATAAGGATAAAAAGTTAAATTGAGGAAAGAAGAAATAAGGGAGTGCAATGACAAGAAGTGGAAAGATAAAAATAGAAATGATCCTCCATTTTAAATCATTGGTTTTGGAAAGCGTAAACCACAACATAGCTGCTGGGAAAAGTGCAAATAAGACATAAATTTTAATGGAAAGTAAAAGGTATAAAGAAAATAATAACCAGAAAAAATAGGCTATTTTGAACTTTTTTAAAAGATGAAAAATTGAACTACAAAAGATACCAATGGCAAAAATAAGGAGCGCTTCCTTGAGAATTCCTGAGGTCCAAAACAAGGTGCTAGGGACCAAAAACGCAGCAAAATAAGAAATGATTTTACTTTCTGAGATATTATAAAATAATTTCCCCAACTCCAAGAGACCAATAAAGGACAGGAAACAAAATAATAAAGCATGGACAAAATAATTGCCACCAGTAATCCAGCAGAATAAAGCATTTAATTTGATTACAATTCTATTGTCATTTCTTAAACCATGATCAAAAGAACGGTACCAATAAGACATTTTGGAAAGATGATTATTACTTAATTCAGGAGTATCTTGCCCAAGGATTATTTTTAAAAAATCCATAGGATGAGATTGGGTACTTTGATATAATATCTTTCCATCATCAAAATATTTATAAACATCAGCACTTGAACGATCTTGATAATAATAAGTATAAATAGAAATTAAAATTAAACCCGAAGCAACTTTCAAAATAAAGGCCAATTGCAAAGATTTTGAACTAAATGGCGTGTTTTTAAAATAGGAACTTTTACGAATACCCACTAAAATTAAAAGCAATAATGAAATAGGAAACAATACTAATAGTGCAGATGACATGGAACAAAATTACTTATTTTTTCAAGTCGAATAAGACAATGCGACAAAAAAGCGCTTTAAAAGCGACAAAGTGTCAGCAAAGATTCCTTGGCACATTCATTGAAGAATTGAATAAAAAAAATTTATAGTTATGAGAACAGGACAAATTAATGTTCAAACGGAAAACATCTTTCCAATTATCAAAAAGTTTTTATACTCTGATCACGAGATCTTCCTTAGAGAATTGGTTTCAAACGCAGTTGATGCATCGCAAAAATTAAAGGTTTTGAGTTCGAATGGCGAATTCAAAGGTGATTTAGGTGATTTGAAAGTAGAAGTAATTTTAGATCCTGCAGCAAAGACGCTTACTATTCGTGATGCTGGGATTGGTATGACCGCTGATGAAATAGATAAATACATCAATCAGATTGCCTTTTCAGGTGCTGAAGAATTTGTTCAAAAATACAGTGGCAAAGAAGGCGCTGAACAAATTATTGGACATTTTGGACTTGGTTTTTATTCTGCTTTTATGGTAGCTGAAAAAGTACAAATTCAAACCTTATCAAAAAACAAAGGAGCTCAAGCAGTTCAATGGGAAAGTACAGGAACAACTGATTATACCATTACCGACATTAAAAAGAAAAGTCGTGGAACTGATATTATTCTATTCATTACTGAAGAATCCATTGAATTTATTGAAAAAGCGAGAATCGAAGGAATTCTAAATAAATATTGTAAATTCCTTCCCATTCCTGTTTTCTTCGGAAATAAAACGGAATATATCGATTCACCAAGTGGTGAGAAAGACGAAAATGGTAAAATTAAAAGAGAGGCCATTGAAGTGCCTAACCAAATCAATAATCCACAACCAGCGTGGACCAAGGCACCTGTAGATTTGTCAGACGATGATTACAATTCATTTTACCGTGAGTTATATCCAATGACATTTGAAAGTCCCTTGTTTCACATTCATTTAAATGTTGACTATCCATTTAATTTAACGGGGATTCTTTACTTTCCAAAAATTAAAGAAAATGTAGAAGTACAACGAAATAAAATTAATCTGTACAGCAATCAAGTATTTATTACCGATAGTGTTGCTGAAATAGTTCCTGAGTTTTTGACACTACTTCACGGAGTAATTGACTCTCCGGATATTCCGTTAAATGTATCTCGATCTTACTTGCAAAGTGATGGAAATGTAAAAAAGATTTCTGCGCACATCACTAAAAAGGTAGCTGATAAATTGGCTGAAATGTTCAAGAAAGACCGTAAAGATTTTGAGTCTAAGTGGGCTGATCTTCAGGTATTTGTTCAATATGGAATGTTATCGGAGGATAAGTTTGCTGAAAAAGCCAAGGCCTTCTCTTTATTCAAAAATACAGAAGATACTTGTTTCACACTTGACGAATACCGTGAAAAAGTAAGCGCTTTACAAACGGATAAAGATGGCAAATTAATTTTATTATACACCAATAACAAAGAAGAGCAATTTGCATTCATAAAGAAGGCAAAAGATCGTGGTTATGATGTATTGCATTTAGACGGACCACTAGTATCACATTGGCTTCCTAAACTTGAGCAAAGCAATGAAAACATAAGTTTTGTTAGAGTAGATTCAGATTCACTAGACAAACTGATCCGCAAGAGTGATGAGATTCCATCTAAAATGTCAAAAGAAGAAGAAGATAAAATCAAACCTTTGTTTGAAGCGACTATCAATAAAGAAAAATATACAGTTCAACTGGAGAGTATGAATGAGGATGATGCACCCATAATTATTACGCAACCAGAATTTATTCGTAGAATGATGGAGCAACAAAAATTAGGCGGTGGTAATGGTTTTTATGGAGCTTTCCCTGAAATGTTTACCATGACAGTAAATACCAATCACCCGAAAATTCACGGCTTATTAAATAAATCTGAAATTGATCAAACAACAGGAGTGAAACAATTAACTGATTTAGCATTATTAGCACAAGGATTATTAAAAGGTGAAGCTTTGAATAGCTTTATTGAGCGAAACATAAATGAGTTAGCATAATCTTATTAATTTTGCAGAGGGGTTAGCCCCTCTTTTTTAATTGATTCATTTTGTATAAATATATTTTTGGTTTTGGAGCTTTTGTAATCAGCAGAAAGATTGGTATAGGAATTCTAGGCTTTATTGTCGGCAGTTTTGTTGATATGTATCAACGAAATGGTAAAAAACCGCAAGGCACTAACACATCTTCATCTGGACAAGATCCATTCTTATTTTATCAGCAGCAATCTAGTCGCTTTGATTTACCTACTATGCTTATGGCACTTTCTGCAGCTGTAATGAAGGCAGATGGAAAAGTCATTAAGGCTGAATTAGATTATGTGAAAACTTTTTTCACCAATCAATTTGGAAATAGATTTACAACAGAACATTTACAGGTTTTAAAAGAGTTTTTAGCAACAGGGCAAATTCCTTTACAAGCAATATGTCAAGATATTCGTGCACGCATGCCCTTAGAAGTTCGGGTTCAACTCATTCATTATTTATTTGGAATCGCTAAAGCAGATGGTGAAGTGTCACCAAGTGAAATGAGCACCATCGAACGCATTGCAAGCCAACTTGGGGTCCCTGCTATTGAATTTGACAGTGTAAAAAACATGTTTTACCGAAATGTTGATTCAGACTATAAAATTCTGGGTATTGATTCCACTGCAACCGATGAAGAAGTTAAAAAAGCCTATAGAAAAATGGCGATTTCCTTCCATCCAGATAAGGTAGCTCAAATGGGAATTGAATACCAAAAAGGAGCTAAAGAAAAATTCCAAAAAATTCAAGATGCCTACGAAAATCTTAAAAAAAGAAGGGCATTCAAATAATTAATGAGTTCTTGTCATCGTTTCAGGGACACAAATAATAAAATCAGCCTTGCCGATATTTTCTTTGTCAAATTTCTCTATATCCAATTGGGTATGCGTAGAAATTGTAATGGACTTTATTCCAGGAGCAGATTGATGTAAATACCATAAAATTCCTTGTTGATAATCACTGTGATAAGCCCCATTAAAATGGATGAATTTACTATCTTTTTTCAACGCTTTAAAAATAAATTGCGCCATTGTCGCGTCTTTAAACGCTTGTGAAGCAAGCATATTTCCCCCACCCATATGTGCTGCCATTTCGTTGAGAGCTGCGTATTGGCTCAAAGTAGAATCAATCGGAAAATCTATTGGAGCCATTTGTTCTTTAATTTTGGGCGACAAAGTGTCGAGTGCAGCTCTTCCTTTTTTAAATAACAGGGAAGCATATTTTCGCTCTACATTGGAAGCAATGCACGCCAATTTATTCTTTTGCGCAAAATCAATCAATGGTTTGTAATCCGTTTCATAATTGGGCCATAATCGCAAAGAGTCCTTCAGCTTGTTGGCTGGAATTTTACCTTCCAAATAACGATTTAGAATTTCCTGTTGATCTTGTTCGAACATCTCGAATCCTAAAATTAATTTTTGCTGATGCACTTGATATAAATCTACCAGAAGTTCATAGGAAAGCCAATGTGAAATAGGATTATCGTGATATTCTCCAAAAAATGTAATATCAGCTTGGGTACTAGCTTTCTTCATTTTTGCATATGAGACTTGCTTCCCTTCACTATTGTAAATCAAATAGGCCGGCTTGTTTTGAGTAAAGGAAAGAAATGGAATAAAAAATAGGAGGTATAAAAATTTCATGACAGCTAATTTTATTCCGAAGGTACTACTATTTAATCTTCCTCCAAGACAGAAAGATCCCAATTGAATCGTTTAGATAATACTTGATTTAGAAAAGTAACTACAACTGGGGAAGTTATTTTCTCAAATACATCCTGCATAAATGCTGTAAGAACTAGTCGTCTTGCTGTTTTTTCACTAATGCCTCTTGACTGTAAATAAAAAATAGCCTCTTCATCTAATTGTCCAATCGTAGATCCATGTGAACATTTTACATCATCAGCATAAATTTCCAATTCTGGTTTTGAATTTACCGATGCTTCATCACCTATTAAAACATTTGCATTAGATTGAAAAGCTGCTATTTTTTGAGCGTCAGGTCTCACGAATACTTTTCCGTTAAAGACAGCTGTTGACTTTTCATCCATTACCCCTTTATACAATTCATAAGAATTGCAATTTGGTTTCATGTGATCTATTGTAGTGTGGTTATCGATATGTTGTATGCCCTTGCTTAGGTATGCTCCATTTAAAAAAGTTTCACAACCTTCACCATCGACGAATACATTGACATCATTTCGAACCCAATTTCCATTGAGCGTCAATGTTGTAAGACTAAAGTTGGAATTATTTTTTTGATGGATGTTTTCTGTAGAAAAATGAAAATCTTCTCCTTCTTCATTCTGTAATTTATTGACTGAAAGACAAGCATTTTCCTCTAGATGAAATTCAGATACAATATTTTTATAATTCTTCTGACCATCTATGGAGAAATGAGAAATAATTACCTCCATCTTACTATTCTTTTCAAGAATAAATTGATTTCGATGAATTGCTGCTTGCTCTGTTCCTGAACTTATGAAAATCAATTGAACAGGCTTAGTCAAGCTAACCCCTTTTCGCAACCATAAACATAATCCATTTTGAGCGTGAGTCTTATTAATATCAATCACATGACTGTTTATATCCAAAGTCTTCCATTCTTCCAGCGACAAATGCGCTGCTTCTTTAACCATAATTCCATCTGGCAAATCTTGCGAAAAATGTATGCATCGATCGTTTTGAAAAACAAAGGTATACGCTTCGTTAGTTACGGAATAATGCTCCCATGATATTGGGCTTGATGTTATTGTATTCAAATTTAAAGAAGCAATTCTATTTAAACGAGAATATTTCCAAGCTTCGGTTCTTGAATTCGGAAATCCATTAAGGAGCAAGCGTTCATTTGAAGCTGCAAGATCTTCCTTCTTTATTTTCAAAAGTGATACGGGAAGATTCCTTCTAAAAGTTTCCATTTTTGATGGTGCCACAATCTGTTCCATGCCTTTATTAAACAGTTGGGTGAGCTTCCTTAATCCAATCATAACCTTTTTCCTCTAGTTCAAGCGCCAATTCCTTACCGCCCGTTTTAACGATTTGACCTTTATACAGGACATGAACAAAATCTGGAACGATATAATCTAATAAGCGCTGATAATGTGTTATAACAATAGCGGCATTGTCTGGAGATTTCAATTGATTGACCCCCTTTGCAACTATGCGAAGGGCATCAATATCCAAACCTGAATCTGTTTCATCAAGGATAGCCAATTTGGGCGCAAGCATTGCCATTTGAAAAATTTCATTTCTTTTCTTTTCACCACCCGAAAATCCTTCATTCACAGACCTAGAAGCCAATTTACTATCCAATTCAACAAGTGCTGATTTTTCTCTAACTAAACTCATGAAGTCCTTTGCTGATAATGATTCTTGCCCTTTGTAGGCTCTAATTTCATTAATAGCAGTTCGTAAAAAATTTACATTAGAAACACCAGGTATTTCAACTGGATATTGAAAAGCGAGAAACAAACCTTCTCTTGCGCGATCTTCAGTAGATAAAGAAAGTAAGTCTAGACCTTGAAATTCAACTTCCCCTTCTGTAATTACATACTCGTCTCTTCCTGCTAAAACAGATGCTAGGGTAGATTTTCCGGCGCCATTTGGCCCCATAATAGCATGGACTTCACCGGCCTTCACCGTTAAATTTAATCCTCGAAGGATCTCTTTTCCATCAATATTAGCATGTAAATTTTTAATCGTAATCATGGTTGTATTTTATATTAAATAGGTTTACCCTACACTACCTTCTAAACTTATCGTTAATAATTTTTGAGCTTCTACAGCAAATTCCATCGGCAATTGATTCAAGACTTCTTTACAATAGCCATTTACAATCAAACCAATCGCTTTCTCCTCGCCAATTCCTCTTTGTTTACAGTAGAACAATTGATCTTCACCAATTTTGGAAGTAGTTGCCTCATGTTCTATTTTAGCTGTGCTATTTTTACATTCTATATAAGGGAATGTATGCGCTCCACATTCGCTAGACATAAGAAGAGAATCACATTGAGAAAAATTACGCGCATTTTTCGCTGATTTGTGAATCTGAACTAAACCGCGGTATGAATTTTGAGATTTTCCTGCTGAAATACCTTTTGAAATAATGGTGCTTTTAGTATTTTTTCCGAGATGAATCATTTTAGTTCCCGTATCTGCTTGCTGGTAATTGTTGGTTACGGCAACGGAATAAAACTCACCAATAGAATGATCCCCTTTTAAAATACAAGAAGGGTATTTCCAAGTAACAGCAGAACCAGTTTCAACTTGCGTCCATGAAATTTTGGAATTGGTATGACAAATTCCTCGTTTGGTAACAAAATTAAAAATTCCTCCTAAACCGTTTTTATCTCCTGGATACCAATTTTGTACCGTAGAATATTTTATTTCTGCATTATCTAGAGCAATTAATTCTACAACTGCCGCATGCAACTGATTTTCATCTCTTTGAGGAGCAGTACATCCCTCTAAATAAGAAACATAAGATCCTTCATCAGCAACTACTAAAGTTCTTTCAAACTGTCCTGTTCCACCAGCGTTAATTCTAAAATAGGTAGACAATTCCATTGGACAACGCACACCTTTTGGTATATAACAGAAGGAACCATCTGTAAACACAGCATTATTTAAGGCAGCATAAAAATTATCAGTTGTTGGAACAACTGTCCCCATATATTTACGAACTAAGTCTGGATGATTTTGAACCGCTTCAGAAAAGGAGCAAAAAATAATTCCAAGTTCACCAAGTTTTTCTTTAAAAGAGGTCGCAACAGAAACAGAATCCATTACAAAATCAACTGCTACGCCAGTTAAGCGTTGTTGCTCCTCCATTGAGATTCCCAATTTGGCCATTGTGGCTTTCATTTCTGGATCAACATCATCCCAAGATTCGTATTTTTTGGATTGTTTGGGAGCTGAATAATAGGCTATACTTTGAAAATCAGGTTTTTTATACTTTACATGAGCCCAATTTGGCTCTTCCATCGTTTTCCAAACATTATAGGCGTGCAGACGATGCTCAAGTAACCAAAGAGGCTCCTCTTTTTTACTTGAAATCAATCGAATTACATCTTCACTTAATCCAATGGGAATGGTATCCGCATCAATTGGAGTGACAAAACCAAATTTATATTCTTGATTTTCTAATTCATGCGCTAAATTTTCTTCCGTATAATTGGCCATTAAATGCAGGAATTAAACTGAAAAAGATTCTCCGCAGCCACAAGTACGGTCAGCATTTGGATTTACGAAAACAAAACCTTTCCCGTTTAATCCACCGGAAAAGTCTAAAGTAGTACCAATCAAATATAAATAACTCTTATTGTCGACCACGACTTTTACGCCATTGTCTTCAAAACTAGAATCACCTTCCTTGTCTTCATTGTCAAAAGTTAGTTGATACATTAATCCCGAACAGCCACCACCTTGAACACCAACACGAATAAAATAGCCGTCTTTTCCTTCATCTTCCATGAGACGAAGCGCTTGCTTTTTAGCGTAATCCGTTACAGTTATCATGACTTTCTTTATTTAGATTAATTATAAATAATCTTTGCTTAGGATGCAAAAGTACCACATTAAAGGATTTTCCACAAATTTTTGAGCATTTATATCACTAGAATTAAAAAGTTTATTTGCCCTATATTCATCAAATAAGTTCATTTATTCGAATTATAACCGCATCTATTCATTTAATGAATATTATTAATTAAATTAAAATACCTTAGTTGTGAAATAAGAAGAGATACAGGTCGCTTCTTATGTTGAAATAATGTTGAAGTCTGCTTGGAGAGGCAGTTTTATTTTCTAGTTTAATAATCACATTAGTAATTTCGCCAACATAAGAAGCGCCTGTTTTTTTTACAAAAAAGACCACTCAGACTTTAACCGGTCTACAAAAAGGAAATGAGCTTCGGCTCATTTTTTTATGCCTAAAAATTTAAGAAGACATCAAAAGAGAGCTTATACTTTTTCAATCTGGTATAAAACTGGTCTGCTTGGGCTTGCATCATTTTCAAAAGGCGCAATTTGTAATTCCAATAGATACAAACCATCTTTTATCTCATCTTTTACAAAGATTAATTCAGTGATGGTTCGATCTAATCTATTTACTTCTGGCACTTCCCAAAATGCGTGATGAAATGCCAGCTTCCCTCCATCTTTCTCTTTATCTACTGAAGGTAAATCCAATAAAAGATGTTTTACTTTCAATTTATTTAACAAGGGAATCATCTCTAATGACAAAAAAGGAGGATTGGTATCAGCGTAATTCAAGGCAATTTTATCACTTGTATTGGGTAGACTTCGAATTATCAGAGCTTCTATTTCATCAATACCATCAGGTAAACTCTTTAAGTTGATGACGCTGTCTCCATTATCTTGTATTTCAGGTGAACAAGAAATTAAAAGTGCTTTAAAAAAATAATTTTTTACCACTTTATTCACTGAAAAAACTTCAGGTGTAATGTGACCACAAGATTCTGTATGGGTGCCATGCCCATGAGGATTAAACAAAATAGAACGAAAATTAACATCTCCTCCTTCCTTTACACTCCCTAGGAATCCGTTTTCACGGACTGGTTCCATAAGAGGTGGTTTAACATACCAGGCACTTAAGGTTTGATGTTCAGAAACACTCAAAGAAATATCGAGTGGTTGATCTGTTTCGAAAAACGAATCTTGATTCAAGTATAGACGCATAATATTCAAATTTATCAATAATCGGCAAGTTAATTCAACATCGAGTGTTGAAATTGTTCTGCAACTATAAATGTGTAGTATAATTTTGCTTGTATCTTTGTACTATGGAACAAAATCAAGATAAATTAAAAGAGATTATTTCTCACTCAAAAGAATACGGATTCATTTTTCCATCTTCCGAAATATATGATGGATTGGCGGCTACTTATGATTATGGCCAATTGGGCGTGGAGTTAAAAAATAATATAAAAGCATATTGGTGGAAATCAATGGTTCAAATGCACAGTAACATCGTTGGACTAGACACTTCCATTTTCATGCATCCTACTATTTGGGAAGCATCAGGACATGTCGATGCCTTTAACGATCCTTTAATTGATAATAAAGATTCTAAAAAAAGATACCGTGCAGATGTACTCATTGAAGAACATTTAGAAAAAATCAAGCAGAAAATAGACAAAGAAGTTACCAAAGCAAAAGAAAGATTTGGAACTGCTTTTGATGAAGATCAATTTAGAGCAACCAATCCGAATGTTTTACGGAATGCCGAGAAAATATTGACCATTGAAAATCGCATGCGTTCAACCCTTGGGGCAAATGACCTGGAAGGTGTACGCCAATTAATTATTGATTTAGAAATTGTTTGTCCCGTTTCAGGAACAAAAAACTGGACAGAGGTACGACAATTCAACCTAATGTTCTCTACCGAAATGGGCTCAGTAGCAGGGGATGCCTCCACTATTTATCTTCGACCAGAGACCGCTCAAGGGATCTTTGTTAATTTCTTGAATGTTCAAAAATCAGGGAGAATGAAAATTCCTTTTGGTATTGCACAGATTGGTAAAGCATTCCGAAACGAAATTGTAGCCCGTCAATTCATATTTAGGATGCGGGAATTCGAACAAATGGAAATGCAGTTTTTTGTACAGCCAGGTGAAGAAATGAAATGGTACGGCTATTGGAAAAATCAACGCATTCAATGGCATAAGAATTTAGGGCTTGGTGATAATAATTATCGTTTTCATGATCATATTAAATTAGCCCACTATGCTAATGCTGCGGCGGACATTGAATTTAATTTCCCAATGGGCTTCAAAGAATTAGAAGGTATCCACTCAAGAACAGATTTTGACTTGAAACAACATGAAAAGTTTTCGGGAAAAAAATTACAATATTTTGATACCGTGTTAAATGAAAACTATGTTCCCTTTGTTGTAGAAACTTCAGTCGGTTTGGACCGCATGTTTTTATCTGTTTTAAGTGCTTCTTTCAAAAATGAAGCCTTAGAGGATGGAACCTCTAGGACTGTTTTATCTATTCCAGCGGCGCTTGCTCCTTATAAAGTAGCTATTTTACCTTTAATTAAAAAAGATGGATTACCAGAAAAAGCAATGGAAATAATGAAGGAATTGCAATTTGACTTTTCAGTTCAATATGACGAAAAAGACTCTATTGGAAAAAGATACAGAAGGCAAGATGCCATTGGAACCCCATTCGCGGTTACCATTGACCATCAAAGTTTAGAAGACAATATGCTCACCATTCGACACAGAGATTCTATGCTGCAAGAGCGTATTCCTATTGCATCCTTAGGTGCATTTTTAACAGAGAAAACGGGATGGAGCTCTTTGCTTAAAAACTTAAATTAAGGCATTGAAAGCAACTTCATTTCTGATTATTATAATAATAGCATGTTCTAATTGCTGGGGACAATTTATTGATAATTCAAAAGGGGACGCTTTTACTACTGCACCCTTTTTTAATACGGAATTTGTCAAATCAAGCCACCTTAAATCTATAAAAGGTACAATTTCTACCAAAAAACAGAATGATATCTTCAGAGTTCAGAAAGGCCATTACGCTTATTATTTTAATGAAATGGGACAAATTATTACCATTGAAGAAATCCATCTAATTGGAACAAAATTAGATACACTTAAGCAATGCTATACATATGATGTGTTGGGAAATTTAATTTGCCATAAAACAGAATCTCATGGAGCAGCAATTTCTACTTATTTTAAATACAATGAAGCAGGATTGATTATCTCTTTGGAGAAATATAATGAAAGTAGTTCAAGTGTTCCTCAAGCTCTGTTTAAAAACCTATTGGTCAAAGAGAACATGGAATATCAAAAATCAGATTCTCTTTTAATAAAAAAGAAATTTAATAATTACAGTTTACCTTATTCAACTGAAACATTTATTTACTCAAAAGAAGGATATTTATTGGAGTCAAACGAACTATTGAAAATGGTTGGAACCAGCTATAATAAATACTATTCTTACAACGAAAAAGGGTTACTTTCATCTATTTCATCTTTTTACAATGATGATAAAGATGCCTATGAGGAGCTTTGTTTCAGTTATGATAAATATGGTAACCTTAGTGCGAAGCACTTGATGAGTATGGGACAACTCACAAAAGAAATACAAATAATTTATAATGAAAAAAACTATTTATTTTCCTACATCATCTACCATGACCCATCAAATGAATCCATGGAGTTAATTAAATTTGAAAGCCCAATAAAATTTCGATAAGAACATTATTTCTTCTTCGCGCTTACAACAAATGCTATTATAAAAATAAGCATTAAGCCTCCAAAAACAAAAAAGAAGGATTCCATTCCAGTTTCAGCTAAAAATAT
>CANJQZ010000014.1 GCA_947476515.1 Flavobacteriales bacterium | reverse complement strand
TCGTAGTGTATGTATGCAAAAACTTTATGAAGAAAAATGTTATTGGTACTATTGGTTAATGGAATCAAAACGACGGATCGAGCTAACCTTCAACCTGCTCATTTATTCCTTTATTGCCACATTTATATGCTTAGTGGCTTATTTTTTAAAGTGGGAATTTTTCCTGCCTGGTATTCTAGATTATGTAATCTACTTTTTACTTATTACGCTCTGCATTATTCCAAGCATCATTTATTCGATTTTATCTCAAGAGGAAAAAGCAAATGAGCGCTATCAACATTTTTCAATGCTTTTGAAAGAAGAAGAAAACCAGTCAAAAAACGACGAGTAATTGCAGCCTTTGCACTTACCATTAAATCCCAAGCTTTAAAACCCTATAAAGCTTAGTTAGACCCCTTAGTGAAGTATCTTGAGCAAAGCCAAAAGAGGCTGTATTTTTTTCTATTTTTTATATTTCTGTTTTAGATAGCCATTTATGGCATTTTTCTTCAGGCGTGTTTTAATTCGATTGCGCTTCATAGCTAAGCCACTTTCACTAATTGATAATGCTTTTGCTACTTCTTTATTGGAACAATGCTGAAAATAAAATAAATCCATAATCTTTTTATTTTGCGCTGGCTCTTGCTTAATAAGTTGGTCATACAAATAAAATCGTTCTTCAAGCTCCTCTTTTTCTCGGAGCTCAGTACCATCATCAGGAGATTCGTAAAAACTGAGGTCATCCGTATAATGAAGTTTCCTTTTTTGGTATTTTCTTTCTTGGTCGATGATATGATTTCTAACGATGCTATAAACCCAAGCCTTTAGACTGCCTCGTTTTTCATCATGAATTAAGCGTTGTCGAATGACCTTTTCCATAATGTCATTTTGATAATCTCGACGGTCGTGGTACAAGACCCTTCTTGAGAAATTCTTTGTTAATATTTCACTTACTAAATCATTGATTTCCAATTGATAACATTTAAAATTCATGTGTTTTTTACTATTTTTTATTAGACAATATTTTGGCCATCCCCATACTTTAAAGGAGTTAAAATGCTTGGTTAGTAGGTGCTTAATGAACTAGGCCTGGGATTAAAAGCGTAAGATTTTGTTCAAAATCAACTTGTCCCAAAAAATCGATGGGATTTTTATACCTTACTTTTATTGTTAAGGATTATTAATTTTTACTGTGAGCAGAAAAATAAGCCAAATAAAAAATTGATTTTTATCTTTTGGCCTATTTCCCTCTCTTTTCAAGCTATTTTTTTATAAAATTGTTGAAATTAATCTGATGTAAGAACCCACCCCCACCTGAAAGCGTAAATGACGGGTCATAGTCTAAACTGAACGAATGTTCTTCTAGATTTAGTAAACGAATCAATTCTGAAGACTCTGGTAAAATACATTTGTATCTGCTTATAAATTTTACTTGCTTTAAATATTTAGAATCAAGCAGCCTATTCAAGAACTGCGATTGGTATTCCATGATTTCATTCAAGATGCCTCTTTCTCTCAATTCTTTTCGGATGTTCTTCAAAATAGCTGTAGGAATTGGCAATAAATACACATCAAAAATTATTGTGTTATGGTTCGCCCCTAAAAATTCAGGAATAGTTTGATCCGACTTATAATTTTGGTCTAGCTTTTCAAGGTGATGTATGTTTAAAAAACTATTTTTCTTGTTTTGCGCCAAATCACCCGTGTAAATGCTCCTAAAAAAAGATTGTGGGGTCTCTCCAAAAATTACACGCCAACACTCTGCATTGTTATTAATCAAAAATTCAACTATTTTTTTGTTAATCCGCTCAAGTTTTTCAACTTGTTCTAGCATATGAGCGACAATTTCCGCTTCAGAACTATTTGGGTTTAAATTTTCAACTTGTAAGTAAGCAGTAAGTTGGTTTTTTTCTTTCATCACCTCAATAAGTTGACAAAAAATGACTTTTAATTTTATTTTATTCATGATTTTTATATCGATTTTTATCTATTATTTAATATTATATTACTCTTTAGCATTTTGTTTCAAACTTTCTTAAATTATTATTCCTCCATCACTGCATAAGTGATATCTCTTCCAATTTGGCGGTAGCTTTCAAAGCGTATAAACTGATTTTTAATGTAAGCAACAACAAATCCTGGATTTTCAATTTCTGCTTCAATTAATTCAATTTTTCGCCACTCAGCTCCGCCTTTTATAGGGAATTCTTCTGTGCTGGGTAAATGAGTGCAAAAAATCTCAGCAAAAAGTTTTTTATCGGTGTTTACTTCGTATTTGACATAGGCAGTGAACTTTTGCATTGAATTATTCACTCGAACCTCTAGTTTATACCAATAAGGACGGTCTATGTTATTATAGTAAAGAGAGGGCACCACTCCTTCGTATTCGCATAATAGTGTATTGAGTTTTTTTAGCTCTTCATACAAAGCGCTCTTATAATGTGACATAGGATAAATTCCAAGGTGCTGGAAACTAAGGTTAAGGTCGTGGCGCCAATCTTCCACAGTTGGGCGTTCTGAAATAAATTCAAACATGATAATAAATTTTAGTTTTGTAAACAGACGCTCTGTTTTGAATACAAAATTAGTAGACACAAGACCTAATTAATTAGGTCTTGATGCAAAAATTTATTTTTTACCGATAAATTCAATGAAATTGATGAATCGACCGAAGATATATCCTGCTTCTGGGTAGCGACTTAACCAAGCAACATATGGTCGATTTTGTGGATCTATTGATCCTTTTTGAATGAGTATCTCTCTATTGCGCTCTTCTCTGCTAATACCCTCTATATGTTTATCATAAGTACACAAGGTGAATTCGTAATCTGAATATTCAGAGGTAGCTGAGTCAGGTAAATAAGTTTGAGAATGATGCAATTGAAAAGTTTGTAAATGTTTCGCTGCCCAGCCGTGAAAACGAATAATAACGACTTCAGTAAGCGAGGTTTCCGGATGCATCCAAATTCCAAGCGATCGTTGCAAAAAGCCTTCTAATTGTGAATCTTTTCTAGCTTTTTCGACATCAAATGTTTTCATTTTCATGGTGTCTTTACCTATTGGGATAGGTTTAATGCTATTATCACGGATCAAATCGATACGGAAATTTTGAATACAAGACACTGAATCTTGGCGGATACCAGTGAGGTAATATAAATTTTGATAAAGCCGAATGTAAAGTGGTTTAAGAATGATCGTCGATTTATCTCCGGGCGTTTTCTTTCTGTATTCGATCACGCTAGGAATTGAATAGTCAAAGGTAACTTCCTCTCCATCTTCGATGTGCTTTAATAATGTTAACAAGTTGCTGATCATCGTAACCCGATCATTCGAAAAATTGAATTTAGGACTCACGATGGAGAATGTCTTACTGGTATCTACCTTTTTGAGATCTTTATCAAAAATCGAAGAAGCTTCATCGAG
Organism: Flavobacteriales bacterium; assembly: GCA_947476515.1. Classification (GTDB taxonomy): domain Bacteria; phylum Bacteroidota; class Bacteroidia; order Flavobacteriales_D; family Crocinitomicaceae; genus UBA952. Next base: position 13,654 of record CANJQZ010000014.1, on the reverse strand, counting down.
GAATTTCTTGAAAGCAGGTATATCGTCATATGGGTTTAGGAGGGAAGTAAGAAAAGGCAGTGTCATTTCCTCTTCTTTACTTAGACGGTTGAGTGGAGGAATATTTGGTCCATCGTAGTAATACTTCCCAATTTTTTTGTCAAGTTTAGCATTAAAATATTTCCCATTTGGGAAAGGTTTAAATGTGTTTAATTCTTTTTCATTCAAAAAATCACCGCTGTTCAATAAACTAAGATCTCCTTGAAGGGTGGCAAGAAAGATAATAGGTAGATCTAACTCCCTTAATTTTTTATTCACATAATTAAGCATCTCAGATTGTGTTCCAGAAGCACCCATGATAAACTCATGTATGAGTCGTATCCTTAGTTTTTTTCCGCTGTGCCAACTCTCATCTGCTTTGCGCCCTTTTTCACCTTTTTCTAGCATGTTGCGAAGTTAGTATCGAGTTACAGAAGAAAAAAATAATTTTTTAAAATAGTTTTTTTCTTCAAAAGCCTTCTTTAGTCATTCCGTATCAGGGTTATTACTCTGATATGCAAAACATGATTTAAATAATTAAAAACAAGTTATATTTTTTGTTCTCATTCGTATTATTCTCAAGCACCCTTATTTTTCATTACTTAAATCCCACAATCTATGCGTAATTGGCTGAATGAATTTAGCAAAAACAAACGAACTATATCCGAAATTTCGTCTGAAAAATTTGAAGGACAATTGAATGAATTTAAAAGTTTCGTGAAAATTAACCTGTCAATGACTTTTGTACTTGCAATATATTGCATGCTCCGCGGAAAGAAAAATTTTGTTAAAATTGAAGAACTTCTCGAAGAATTGGATCCACACATCGAAAATGATACCGTCATTTTTCAAGTGGAAAATTTATTTGTTGCCGGCTGGTTTATGTTTGGAGAAGAGGGTCCTTTTAGTGGCAGCGATCATATTTACCTGACTCATAATGCCGAACTTGCACTAAAATCATCTAATACAAAGGCCATTCCAAAAAAAACATCTAAAAAAGAGGATGCTGAAATAATGGCTATGTATGCCCGTGCCGTATCATTCAGAAATAAAAATATACGCCCACAAGAATGGTCTCAATATGTTCGATCAGTGATGACCAACAAGGATTTACCGCTTATTTCCTACTTGATTTCTAAAAAACTTAAAAGAATAGATGTTAATATGGCGCTCTATGTAGGTTTAATTCAGATTTTTGAGAAATATAAAATCGAATTAAACCAACTTATATATTTATTTTCTGACAATCAGATTGATTATGCGCGAAAAAAACAAGAATTAAGTGATCTAAAACATCCCTTGTTTGAAAAAGAAGTGCTTGAAATAAACATTAGAGATCATAGTTCAAACAAAATAGGGGCTCATCGTTCTTGGATGGCAGTTCAAAACAAGAAATACATTTCGATCCCAAGCATTGAATTGAAAAATAAAACACTAGAATGGAATAGTTTTCAAAAAATAAAAGAAAAAACATTGCTTTACAATCCCTCTATTAACAAGCAAATTGATTTATTAAAAAAAATATTAGAGCCAATTCATTTCAAAAAATTTATAAAACAAGTTCGTAAGAATGGTGATTATGCGGGTATCATTATTTTACTTTCAGGAGGACCTGGCACAGGAAAAACCGAATTAGCGAAGCAACTTGCATTGTTGTCACAGCGAGATTTACTTACTTTTCAAGTAGCGCAACAAAGAAATATGTATTTGGGCGAATCGGAGAAAGCAATAGAATCCGTATTCGACGACTATAGACGCTTATCAAAAACCATGGAGAATGCACCAATTTTATTCTTCAATGAGGCTGATTCTGTTTTTGGTTCTCGAACGAACAACCAATCGGCAATTTCACAAACCGAAAATACCATCCAAACCATTTTATTAAACGAATTGGAAACCTTTGAAGGAATATTGATTTGTACAACAAATGTTCCGGATCAATTTGATGAAGCGTTCAATCGCCGTTTTTTGATGCATATTGTAATTGATAACCCAGATCAAGAAATCCGTAAAGCTTTACTTATGCAAATTTTTCCAACCATACCAGAAAATCATGTCAGCAGCTTGGCAGAAGCCTACAACTTTACTGCTGCTGAATTAGGAAAATTTAAAAAACAATGGGATTTACAAAAAATAACAGGTATGCAGCAAGGAAAAATAGAAACTAACTTGGCTGACTTCTTGCAAAAATCATCACAAAAAGCCAATTACTCCTCCATTGGTTACAGTATATAATTTTTTTTGCTCTAAGTCTGAAGTATCGAATCAATCGAAGGAGGTTCGATTGATGGTTTAAACGCAATCAAACACACAAATAAGTATTTGTAAATCAAGTGAAAAATTCAGAAATTATTTCTATAAATAGAGGCATTCAAGTCAATTTTTACTAAATTTTAAAAAATAGTTCCTGAAAATAATTTTCAAATTAAATAAACTGAACTTAAACTAACTTAAAAAAGGCTGTTTTAATTTATAAAAGCATTATTGGGCCTAATATAATTAAGGATTTCAATTAAAATATTTAATTATTATAAAAAAAGAAATTAGTAGGAAACTGCAATATTACAACTAGCTTTGCTTGATAATTATTTTATAGGATTTAGTACATTTTAATAAGCTAGATCAATTTTGATAAGATGAAAAAAGTATTATTTTTTATAATAATTTATCTCTCTCTGTATAATGCATATTCCCAATGTGTTGTAGATCAGCTGGACTATTATTCCAATAATTTTAACGCTAATGTAGGTCCGGAATGGACCGTAGCGGGAGGGGGATCGCCAGCATGGACTGGGACACTTTTGGGCCCATTTGGGCCTGAATTTTTAACTTACACAGACAATAGTTTGCCTTGTCATGATAGTTTAGTGTTTAATTGTACACTTTATCTTGAATCATCATGGGACGGTAATGGTAATTTTTGTTGTGGACCTGACATTTTCTATATCATTGCTGATGGAGATACCATTTTCGCGACAACCTTTTCAAATACTGGAGGATTCGGCAATATGCAGTCCTTTCCAAATCAATATAATCCATTAAACATTGTAAATAACCCTCAAGGTGCTGGAAGTATAAGTAATAACACATATAATTTATCTTTTTCTTTCCCTCACACTTCTTCTTCAATAGCAATACAAATTGCTCAACCCGCTTCACAAGGCGCAGTTGATGAAGGATGGTATTTTGATTATTTTGGATTGCAATTATTTACTTGTGGTGCTACTATTAATAATGCTAATGTGTCCATTTGTCAGGGTAGTTCTTATAACTTTAATGGTGTTTCTCTTACTCAACCTGGTTCATTTCAATCAGTTTTAACTTCTCAAAATGGTTGTGATAGTACTGTAAACCTGAACTTGTCGGTATTTCCTCTTTACAGTCAAACGCTTGCCCCCCAAATATGTGATGGAGAAACTTATTTGTTCAATAACCAATCTTTTTCCCAGGCAGGAAACTACTTAGTGATTTTGCCAACAATCAATGGTTGTGATAGTGCTTTCATTATTAACTTAATAGTTCATACAACCTATATAACCAATATTGCAGGATCAATTTGTCAAGGTGAATCCTACACAAATAACGGTATCACATTTAATCAAACTGGAAACTATAGTATAACTCTTCAAACGATCAACGGCTGTGATAGCATCATTTCAATAAACCTAATTGTTTATCCAATTCCTGACGCACCCATTTTAACTACCAACCAGCCAGAATGTCCTGGTGAACAGCTTCAATTATCAGCAATTACAGGCGTAAACTCTGAATTGTTTTGGCAAGGACCAGTGGATTTTTATTCAAGTAATAATCCTATTTCGATTATCGCATCTGATTTAACTATAGGCTCCTACTTGGCCTATTCAACTGAAAATGGTTGTGTATCTGACACCACTTATATTTTTACAAAAATCCTGAATCCTGAAGATTTTGAAGCAAGAGATTTTCCTAATGTTCTTACTCCAAATAGTGATTTAATTAATGACTATTTTAATTTAAAAGAGATATATCATACTTGTTTAGCCTATGAGTTAAGCATCTTTAACCGCTGGGGTTTTAATGTATATCTTCAGACAGATGTTACTGCTCCATTTAATGGCAGATCGCAAGAAGGAATGGATTTAACAGAAGGGATTTATTTTTATAAATTAAATTATGCCGCAGGACAGAAAAGTGGTTTTTTTCATCTTATCAGGTAACATAAATAGTGATGTCATTAAGTGCTTCCAATTGGTATTATTGTGCGCAAAAGAAGAAAAATTGTGGTGACAAAAATTTCATTTTTACTATTATCACTATATGGGTTTGTATCACAAGCTCAAATCAATTGTCCGAATAGTGATTTTAGTACCGGTAATTTTAATGGTTGGTCAGCGAGTTGGGGTCCAGCTAATAATGGTGCTATAAATCCAACTCAAGTCTCCGGCCTTGGCGGTGAGGGTAATCACACCATAATAACAGCACCAGGTCTTGATCCGAATACTTGTGGTAATTTACAAATGATACCTCCTGGAGCATCCTATTCATGTAAATTAGGAAATAACCAAGTCGGTTGCGGTTCTGAAACGATAAGTTATTCATTAGCAGTAGATATGACTAATAGACTATTTACTTATGAATATGCCGCAGTACTTGAAGATCCAGGAAGCTCACATTCAATTCCGCAAAAACCGAGGTTTACGGTTGAAATAATCGATGTTAATGGTATTCCTTTAGGATCCAACAACAGTTGCTATTTTTACGATACATACGGAGGTGACCCAATAAATAGTTTTGCATATTGTGGAATTACCACCTATAGTAATTGGAAAAAAGTAACAATTGACCTTACGAATTTTATTTCCCAAAATATTTCAATTCGTTTTACAACAAAGGATTGCGCTCAATGTGGACATTATGGATATGCCTATTTGACTACTAAATGTGGCCCATTTGAATTAAATTTACAGCAAAATTGTAATGGTAATGTTACTCTAAATGCTCCTGATGGATTTACATCTTATTTATGGTCTCCTGGAGGGGCTACAACACAAAGTGTTACCATCAATAACCTCACTTCAGGAAATTACACTTATGGGTGTAATATGAGCAATATAACTGCAGAAGGTGATATTTGCCCTGCTTTTATAGATACTACTTTTGATTTTATTGAGCCAATTTTGATAACAGTAAATAGTCCGACCATTTGTTTTGGCGAAAGTGTCACTCTTTCTGCAATTTCAAGCGGTAATGCTGGTCAATATTTATGGTCACCTGGAGGAGCAACAACTCAAAGTATTATTGTTGCTCCTACTACAACCACTAACTATACAGTTGTATATAACAATACTAATGGATGTGTTTATCCTGCAATTTCATCCGTAACTGTTAACCCATTGCCTGTGTTTAATGTCCCAGATGTAACTGTCTGTGCAGATCATTTTGCAACCCTTACAGCAGTTCCAAATTATTATTCATACAGCTGGGATCATGGTATAAGCAATAACATCCCATTTATTCCCCCATACACAGACACCTATTATGTGGTCGCTACCAATACGAACACTGGATGTTTTGAATCTGGAAATGCCAATGTGATTGTTCATCCAAATCCTATTGCAAACTTTACTGATATTTGTGGGAGTATGCCTGCGACATTAACGAATGGGTCAGTCGGAGCAGTAAATTATTATTGGGATATGGGCGATGGCAGTCCAATCATAACTACTACAGACATAAGCTATATCTATACAATAATGGATAGTATTTCTTATAACATAACGCTAATAGCTGAATCTGAATTTGGTTGCTTAGATACAAGTTCAAGAATCTTTATTACACCGCTACTTTTTTATGTACCAAATACTTTCACCCCTGATGGTGATGAATTCAATAATACATTCATTCCTGTTTTTTCGAATAAAAGCAAAGTAGAAGGTATGCACTTGTTAATTTATAATAGATGGGGTGAAATTGTTTTTGAAACTAAAAACATAGCTTTTGGTTGGGATGGAACCTACAATAATCAAAAAGCTCAAGATGATACTTATAATTGGGAATTGATCTTTACAGATAATTCTTGCTTAGAAGAAAAGAAACATATATTTGGACATGTAAATCTAATCAGATAAAAGTGAATGTTGTCCCCATTGTTGTACCTTATAAAACAAAAAACCCTGTAACTCTTTGAATTACAGGGTTTAAACTTTAGCTCTGGCGGTCTGGACGGGACTCGAACCCGCGACCCCATGCGTGACAGGCATGTATTCTAACCAACTGAACTACCAAACCAATTTTTTAACCATCTTACGACGATCTCCAGAAACATCTGGATTCAAAATCGTGTGAACCTTATTGCTAAAGCGGATACAAAAATAAGCTGATTTTTTGAATTAACAAGGGATTTTAATTAAAAAGTGGAAAATTGTGTTCTTTTTTTCCTAAAGAATTGATTGTCTTAGACTAAACAAATGAATTAGTTCCTCGAAGGGTTAAATATCAATGGCTTAAGTGAATGAAATAATTTATATCTCAGAAAAACTGAAGGTGTCTTTTAAGCGAACCCCTTTTTCAGTCGCCATCACAGTGCAACATTCATTCACACTATCATGTTCCATAAATAATATGTAGGATTCAGCTGCCGCTTTATCTAAAAACCTAGCCTTCTCCTCCATGGTAATGAGTGGTCGCGTGTCATAACCCATTACATATGGTAAAGGAATGTGCCCAACACTTGGTAATAAATCAGCCATAAAAACAATAGTCTTTCCTTTATAGGAGATATGCGGTAACATCATACTATCGGTGTGACCATCTACAAAAAGAACATCCATATTTGGAAAAACAGCTTGGGTTAAATTTTCCTTTCGATCAATGAATGCTAATTGACCACTCTCTTGAATGGGAAGAATATTTTCTGATAAGAAAGAGGCTTTTTCTCTTGAATTGGGAACCGTTGCCCATTGCCAATGTTGCTCATTACTCCAATATTTGGCATTTTTAAATACCGGCCGATAAGCAGATTTTGAATCATTCCATGCGATAGCGCCGCCACAATGATCAAAATGTAAATGGGTCAAAAACACATCGGTGATTTGATCTTCATGAAAGCCTAATTGATGCAGACTGCGCGATAAACTGGCTGAACCATGTAAATAATAATGAGCGAAAAACTTTTCAGATTGCTTGTCTCCAATTCCAGTGTCGATTAACATCAAGCGATTTTCATCCTCAATGAGCAAGCATCGCATGGCCCATGAACACATGTTTTGTTCGTCTGCTGGATTGGTTTTTTGCCAAAGCGACTTAGGAACTACGCCGAACATAGCGCCTCCATCTAACTTAAAATTACCAGTATCGATTACATGTATTTTCATTACTCTTAGTTTTTCTCTACAAATGCTTTAATCGTAAGAACCGTTAATACAGCTTTAGTATTGGTTTCCACAGTTACTTTTTTCTCTTGTTCTTTTGTTGGACTATATCCTGGATGAAAATTTACAATAATCACATCTGATTTACCCGGAGGGATAGGTTTTTTGGGCTTAATTGGTGTGGTGCAACCACAACTTGCTTTTACATTTAAGATCACCAATGGGTGCTTACCTGTATTGCTTACTTTAAAACTTGTTCTGTTATCGGATTCAGCTTTTATAGTTCCGAAATCATGCTCTAATCGATCAAAAACTAAAGTCGTTAAATGCGCTAAACGATCTTTTTCCTCTGCAGCAGCTTCCTTTAAATTTGCCTCTAATGCGCGTTCTGATTCTTCATTAGCTTCGATACTGGATACAATTTGTGTGCTTTGAGTTTCTTTATGGTCTTGACAAGCAAAACAAAGCATCAAACTAATTAAAATAAAAGTGGATTTCATTTCCAATATTTTAAACAAATATAAGGACAATATTATTTTCGATTGTGCTGAAAAACTGACAATAATGAATAATGTGATTTTGTTTATAAAGGGCTTCTAAATCCCTAAAAGGAACCTACTCCTTTTACATAAACAAAAAAAGTCCCACTAAGGGACTTTTTGGGAGGGAGACGGGTCTCGAACCCGCGACCTTCGGTACCACAAACCGACGCTCTAACCAACTGAGCTACAACCTCCATTTAACGAGTGCAAATATAATGATTTCTCTCTTATTTGAACAAGTATTACGCTATTTTTTTAAAAGAAGAAAGCGCAGCTCGCAGTTGAGATTATTTATATAAGGCCAAGGCCAATAGATAAAAATGATAAAAGACAAGAGAAAATTAATCCCTCTAAGGCTATTAATTCAACATATTAAAACAGAATTCATAGGGCAAAAAGGATAAATTGTAAAGAATAAATTTCCACATACATCGTTAAGGATTATCTTTGTTACCTATGAAGTATTGCTACTTTTTTATTTTTATTGCTTTACCCCTATTTTTGAGTGCCCAACAGGTTGATATTACTGGAAGTTGCATCGATAAAAAAGGGAATCCTATTGAAAATGTAGTAGTCCAACTGAATAGCACGCCACCCTTAAACATTTTTACAGATTCACTTGGAATATTTCGTGCCAAAATAGCGCTTTTCGACACGCTTTTGATCACTTTTACGATTGATAAATACAAAGAAAAAAGGACTGTTGTTTATAATCAGCAGTCTTCAATTAAAATGCAGGCCATTCGCTTTCCAATTCAACAAGAAAGAGGCGTAACCATTCTAAAATCAAAAGACGATCCCTTTATCCTAGATAGATTGCCGATGTTGGATCATCAACGCATCGCCACGGTCGAAAAGACATTAACTTTAGTTACAGCAGCAGTTTCAAATAATGAACTTACCAGCAACTATAATGTTCGCGGTGGAAATTACGACGAAAATCTAGTGTATGTAAATGGGTTTATGGTCTACCGTCCATTCCTTACACGCAGTGGCCAACAAGAAGGAATGAGTTTTATTCACTCAGCATTAGTGGAGTCTGTACGCTTTTCAGCAGGTGGATTTGATGCGCAATATGGTGATAAATTGAGCTCTGTATTGGATATCACTTATAAAACCCCATCCAAATTTAAAGCCTCTGCCCTATTGTCTCTTTTAGGCGTGGAAGCGCATGTGGAAGAAGCAGTTAATAAAAAATTCAATTATTTAGTAGGAGCACGCTACCGGGCTAACGGTTATCTTTTGAATTCATTACCCACAAAAGGCAGTTATAATCCTGTTTTTATGGATGCTCAATTGCTTACCAATTATGAGATTAATCCCAAATTAACTTTTTCTGTTTTAGGACATTTTTCTTCCAATGACTACCAGTTTAGTCCACAAACATCTGTAACAGATTTCGGTACTGCAAATGAAGCATATTCGTTCCGTATTTATTTTGATGGCAAGGAAAGTACAAGATTTCAAACGATGATGGGGGGACTTGCGCTCAAATATAAACCTACGAAAAATACGGACCTAGATTTCTATACCACAGTGTTCAATTCGAATGAAAGAGAATTTTTTGATATTCAAGGGCAGTATTATATCAACGAATTAGAAACGGATCCATCTAAAGAAGAATATGGCGATTCCATCGCAGTTCTTGGAATTGGTTCCTTTTTGAACCATGCACGCAATCAACTCAACGCAACCATTAGCAATGTTTACCACCAAGGAGAACATCGTTTTTATGCGAATTATACAGATTTTGAAAAGAGACATTATAAAAGTTCAACGCTTAAATGGGGTGCAAATTTTCAATATGATCAATTCACAGATGTGTTAAGTGAATGGAAAATGATTGATTCTGCAGGATACAGTGTTCCTCAGAACAGTCCGAATGAAGTGCAATTATTTGAAACCATTAAAAGTAATCTCAACCTAAAAGGGGAACGCATCACAGGTTTCGCTCAATGGAATTTGAGTTGGGCAAATACTTTAAGAAACCAAGAAGTGAAAGTCACTAAAAAAATTAGAATTAATGATGTAAAAACAAGTGTGAACTACCTAGACACATTATCTGAAATCACTAAAAAATGGGCGCTTTCCCTTGGATTAAGAAGTGGCTATACTACGGTGAACAAAGAATTCTACTTAACGCCCCGTGCTGCACTTACCTTCTACCCCCGTGCATTCTTGGTTAAAAATGGCCAAGTCATGAAGCGCCGTTTAAGTTATCGATTGGCTACTGGACTTTATTACCAACCTCCTTTTTATCGCGAATTTAGAACCATCGAAGGAAATCTAAATACGAATGTAAAATCTCAAAAATCTTTTCACTTTGTTGCTGGAACAGACTTTTATTTTAATATGTGGAATCGCGATATGCCTTTTAAATTAAGTGGAGAATTGTACTACAAGTATTTGTGGGATGTGAACCCTTATGAAATAGAAAATGTGCGCACGAGATATTATGCAGAAAACAATGCCATTGCTTATGCTTATGGTTTAGATGTCAATGTTCACGGTGAATTTGTGCCTGGAATTGAATCTTTCTTTAAGTTTGGATTGATGTCGACTAAGGAGAATCTTCTAGATGATTATTACAAGGAATATTACAATGCCGCAGGTGAAAAAATAATTTTTGGATACAGCACCGACCAAACAGTTGTGGACAGCGCCACTATTTTCCCCGGTTATATTCCGAGACCAACAGATCAACTTTTTAATTTTGGGGCTTTGGTACAGGATCAAATGCCTGGATTGGAAAATTTTACGGTTCAGATGGGATTACAATTTGCCTCTAGGTTACCTTATGGTCCACCAGATCATACCAGATATAAAGATACCTTGCGCATGAAGTCCTACTTCAGAGTCGATTTAGGGCTTTCGTACGATTTGATTCCAGATAAACCCAGTGGAAAAAAGACATTTTGGTCCAATACTTTTTCTGACGCAGTACTATCGTTTGAGATCTTTAATCTGCTTGGCATCAATAATGTCTTGTCGAAACAATGGATTCAAGATATTGAGGGAAAATATTATGCGATTCCAAATTACTTAACCCAAAGAAGGTTCAACTTAAAGCTAATTTGTAAGATTAAATAGTCGGAGCAAATAAGAATTTATTCGGCAATACCAACTCGGTTTTAACAGCATACATCACAATCCCAGCAGTGTTTTTTACCCCTAACTTTGCCATGATATTTTTGCGATGCGTATTTACGGTGTGATTGCTTAAAAATAAATTGGTGGCAATTTGAATATTGGTAAGTCCTTCGGCAATTAAAATGATAATTTCACTCTCTCTAGCAGTCAAAACTACTGCCTCACAGGTGAATCCTTCCATATCTAAATCCTGAATATCGATATTTGCCTTTTGAATGGTCTCCAAAATTTGCCCGCAAAAATATCGATTGCCTTTTTGAGTTTCCTTAACAGCATCAAGTATTTCTGCTAAATCACAATCCTTTTTCACATAACTACTCACCCCAATGCGCAAGGCATCTACTAAGGTCTGTGCACTTTGATCAGGTGTTATAGCAACAAAACTGATGTCTTTGTCTAATTGATGGATTTTAGAAATAATATCGATGGAGAAACCAATTGAAGTGAAATCAATTAAAATAGTTCGTGTTTCAAATGAACTGATTAAGGAAAGTAATTCTTCATTGTTTTTGGCGTCACCGACAATCTGAATTTGAGGGTCATTCGATAATAAGGTCCTTAAACCTATTCGAACAATATCATTACTATCTGCGATGATGACCGGCATCTTATTTAGAATTATTATAAACAAGACAAAGGTAAGCAAGAAATTACAATTAGAAACTAATTGAAACAATAAATTAATTCAATCTTTGCTTTTGCTAAATTTGTAATGTGAAAACGATTGTTACAGAAAATATTGAGATTGCAAGAGCGCTATTAATTCAAGGTGATTTAGTTGCAGTGCCTACTGAAACTGTATATGGTTTAGCGGGAGATGGGACCAATGAAATTGCCATTCAAAAAATATTTGATGCAAAGCAAAGACCCAATGCAAATCCATTAATTCTACATTTCTCCTCTCAAGAGGCAACACAAAATTACATCACAGAATTTCCAGAGGCCCTTTCTTCATTATGCGCTGTATTTTGGCCAGGACCATTAACAGTTCTGTTACCTAAAAGCAATTTGGTTTCTCCTTTAATTACGGCGGGACATGATCGCGTGGCAATAAGAGTTCCTGCACATCCTGTTTTACAAGCTTTACTTATGGATCTTCCTTTTCCCCTTGCAGCTCCGAGCGCTAATCGATATGGAAGTATTAGTCCGACTACCAGTCAACATGTATTGCATGAATTGGGTGGAAAGATTGAATGTATTCTAGAAGGAGGTCCCTGCGCTTATGGTCTTGAATCTACTATTATCGGAGCAGAAAATGGTGAAGTTGTTGTTTATCGCTTGGGTGGAATTACACTAGAAGAATTGACACTGCATTTAGGCTATAATCCGAAAATTAAAAATAAAGAAGCGCAAGCTGTTGCCAGCGGAATGGTTAAACATCATTATGCTCCAGAAACTCCTTTGAGTTTTTATCATCCTGAATCACCTGTCGATGACAATGCGGCATACATTTTTTACAAGGAAGTGCCAGAAAAATTTAACTCAAGTACTGTCGTGATTTTAAGTAATCAAGGGGATCTAAAAGAAGCTGCTCGAAAACTTTACAGCACCTTACATGCATTAGACCATCAAGGATATGCACAACTCTTCATCGAAAAATTTCCAGATTTTGATCTTGGAAGCACCATCAACGATCGTTTAGAAAGAGCAACAGCAAAATAATCATCAAAAAAAAGCCCCTTTAAAAAAAGAGGCTCGTATATCTTAAGTCATTTATTATTTCATATGACGACCATAACGGTTTTTGAATTTGTCAATTCTACCTGCAGTATCCACGAACTGAGCGATACCTGTGAAGAATGGATGTGATTTATGAGAAATATCTAATTTCACTAATGGATATTCTTTTCCATCTTCCCAAAGTATTGTTTCTCTTGAGGATGCGCAAGAAGGGCAAATAAATGCATAGTCATTTGACATGTCTTTAAAAACAACAGGTCTGTAATCTTCTGGGTGAATTTCGTTTCTCATCTTTTTGTATTTATCAAATCGGACTGCGAATTTAGGTAATTCTTTTTAAACTACAATAAATTAGCGCAACATTTTTAGTGGGTATTTTAACAAAGGTAGGGTGATAACTACAGATGACCTAAATTTAAGTGGTGGAATTGTTGCTTAAATTTGCAAAAGACACTATCCACCATGAAATTAGAAGTACCTCATACACTGAAACAAATCGCCGAAATACTTGGCTGTGACTTTCGTGGAGATGAGGCGCAAATAGTTACTGGAATCAATGAAATTCATATGGTTGAGGAAGGTGATCTGGTTTTTGTTGACCATCCAAAATATTATGAAAAGGCACTGCAATCTGCCGCTACAAGCATATTAATCGATGTAGAAACGGAATTCCCAGAAGGGAAATCACTGCTGATTCATCCAAAACCTTTTGAAGCATTTAATCAACTCATTCTTTATTTTTCCAATAAATCTGACTCAAAAAATTCAGAAGAAACGGTAACGTTTCCCAATGTTTTTATCGGGAAGAATGTACAACTTGGCAAAAACATCACCTTATATCCTGGAGTTTGTATTCTAGACAATTGCATCATTGAAGATGGCGTGATCATCGGAGCTAATACAGTTATTGGA
>CANJQZ010000013.1 GCA_947476515.1 Flavobacteriales bacterium | reverse complement strand
GGTGCTGACCAATCAATTAGATAGGTTTCTTGTTTTTCGTTGGACCAGTTTTCATTATTATCAATGATTTGAGAAAATAATATTCCCGCGGGAGCGCTTTGTTGGCTTTCATAACGAAATGATTGATTGTTTCCAAGGCTAATATTTACACTGGACCCGCGGCTTAAAAAGATTCTTATTTTATCAAATACGACAGAACTGGCACCTGAACGCAATGAGATCGCCGTTCCTGTTTGAATAGGACTTGGGTCTTGCCATTGTGAAATCAAAACATTGTCTATATATACTTTTATCCAGCCACTCTGCGGACTATAGTGAACTTTTAAATGATAATTTATTAATGGAATGTTGGTAAAAGGAGTCTCGTTTACTACGGTGAAAACATCATTTGTGACTTTATATATTTGAATCTTATCAGTTTCTTCTCGCATAAAAATAAAATAGGAATTTCCACGATTAGGTAAAGTAGGATCAGAACAAAAAAAGTGCATTCCCGCTCTTTGGTTTAAATTACTACTTACTATTTTTTGTTCCCATTCAAATAAGTATTCAGATTGATTATTTTGATTAACATTCAAGTAGGCATTGGAATTGTTCTGACTTACATCATTCATTTGAAAAGCACCTGTCTGGGTATTAAAAACTCCGGTTTGATTCGTCCAGTTTATGTTTGGATCATCAAACAATTCACAAACAAATCCCAAGCTTCCGTTAGCCCTCCAAGACATTTCGTTTGGATTTTTATCTCCTAACAAATAAAAGGCTTTCGCTACACCATCACCAGCGTCTGTATCTGTTATGTTAACCTGAAAATCAACAGTGTCCCAAAGATTACCAGGGACAATGTTAGTAATTGGAGCGGTTTGGTCATTATTGGAAGGTGTACTGTTGTAATTTAAAGCATAACCAGGATAGTTTTGTGCGCAGTCAGACCTAAAGTCAATTAATAGAGATGGCCCTGAACTTTGTATAGAAGAAGGAAGGGTGTTGCCCGTTAAACTAGAAATAATAGGAGCGCTTGCATCCGCGCCATCATAAACTATTAAATGATCAAAATTATTTTCTAAAGAAAAATTAGTAAAATTTAGCTGAATTGACGCTGCGTTGTTGGGTTGTATAAGATTTAGCATGCGCTCATCATCGCTATAATTTCCCATTGCGCCACCACTATCATAAAGTGTCCCATTAGGAAGATTTAGATGAATAATATTTGGTGTAACATTGATCAACTGATAATATTTTTCCCAATTCCAAAAAATCCCAGGATCGGTGTGTGTCTGATTTGGAAAATGTTGATGCCCTTTAATTTTAATACAAGCCCCTAAAACATTAGTAATACTTGAAGACGGACCATCATAAGTTCGCTTTCCAATAATACCATAAGAACTATTAATAATGTCTTTAGATAAGTTGGCAGAACCTTCATATAATGCTTGAGTATACCAAGCCGCATTACTAACATATCCCTCGTGTTCATATCCTATTGTATAAGGGTTTTCTGAGGCGACATGCCAGGCTTTTTTAGCCTCTAAAACCATTTGCGTTACTTGGCCATCCGAACTTCTTACCACATAATGATAAGAGACATTTGAACTACAATTTTGCGACCATGAAATGGCCCCTGCATAAGTTCCTTGAACGGTATGAATGGTAATTGCCGATACAGCAACACCGTTGCGGCTACTTATATTACATGCCGGCGCTGGATTCCAAATAGCGGGACCATATTCTAGTGATTTAGAATTATTTTTAGTAAACAAATCGCCACTTGAGGTGCTTATTTCTGCTGGTGCTATAGTGATTTTTTTTGCACACAAAACCCTATAGTTTTCCGACCCAAAAAAGTCACTTAAATTAAAATCATAGATGTGAAAATTATAATTTTCAGCATGTTCCTCACTGTTTAAAAAGCGAAATACTTCTAGTAGAAAAGATTGTCTAGCAAATTGATTTACCATACCGTCTTCTGGGATTTCTGTTAATTGAAGTAGTGCATTTCCAATAAATGAAGGGTCTTCCCTCATTTCTTCATGGGTCTTATTTCCCAATAAGCTATGTAATGCAAATCCATAAGCAAGTATTTGTTGCTGTTTGTCGAGTTTTTGTTGCGATATTGAAATACCACTAAGTTCTGCTATTGTTTTGCCATTTTCAATAAAGTAATTACCACCATTTTCGAACAAACCCATAATGCCATAGGGGAGCAATTGTCCAGAGCAAGAGGGTGTTTCATGGTCATCAATAACTTGCATTCGAGTATTGGTATAGGCAACAGCCTCTAACACCCCTTTCGGTAATTGAGGAATTTGTTGATAGGTGGAAGTAAAAGGGTTCACTTGTGAAAAAACAGAGGTCGTGAATCCAATAATAAAAAAGATATATAGTCGCATACAATAGATTTATAAAATGAAACCTATTAACGCCACAAAATTTTTAAAAGTACTTTTTTAAATAAAAAGCATTGAAAATCAGAACCTTGCAGTAATCCCACCCATGATTTGAATGGGCTGTACTGGGTAGTTGTACCAACGATTATAGCGTTGAGCAGCAACATTATTTATTTGTAAGAAAGCAGAAACTCTTGGGTTGTATCGATATTCTAAACCAATGTTTCCATCAAAAATAGGCTTAAGAGAAACAAAATATTGATTGTTTTCAAATTGTACATTAGCGCCATTCTCATAAACTTGAGCATATCTTCCTGCCGCCATATTAAAATCAAGATTCACAATAAATTTATCATATAAGTTATAATGACCCCTAATTAAAAACTGAACTTGCGGTAAATTCCAAGCCCTTGCTTCATGTCTCATTTCGTAGGAATTAAATCTTCCTAAGGCATCAATTTTTAATTTTTCGTTAAGTTGATAAGCAAATGAAGCTTCAATAACAGTTAAATTTAAGGTATCATAAACCAAACCAAACCGATTACCTTGAATTCCATACAAGGTATCTGTCATAAAAAGAGCGCGATTTAACACTTTTGAAAAACTTGCATTAACCCCGAAGCTAATGCGCTTATTTACATTACCTTTCAATCCAAAATAAATGTCATGGGAAGTAATTTCGTTTTTTAGCGAAGCCTGCGCTAATATATAAGGGTTTTCTTTACTTAAATCAGCAAAGGTATTTTGCTTAACACCCCCACGAAGTCCCACATAAGGGATGAAGAGACCGTCAATAAGTATGTATTTTACTTCTGCTTTAGGAAATAAATAAGCTTTAGTAGCACTATTTATATCAATGCTTAAACCTAGACCAACATCCACGGATAATTTCTTATTAAGTAATTCAGAATGTACTCCTGGGTTCAGGTCAATAATTGTGTTATTGTTTACAATTCCCGTGTCTAATAAACTCAAAGCCGAATCGGCTATACCATACTTATATCCATTAAATCTCACACCCATATTAGCATAAAAACTTTCTGTTCCTTTGTTATACCATGCATGAGTTGTAATATCAAATTTATTTTCATGTGTTTTCCAATTACCTAAAGTGTCATAAATTGATTTTTGATTCGTGAAATAGCGGTAGTTGACCCCTACTTTAAAATTAAGACTTGAACTATCACCTCTATTTGTTTCTATTACAGCACCCGCTGTAATTATTTGAAATCGCTGCCTGATAGAGTCTGCATTAATGTTTTTATTGGGAATACCATAATAATGGAAACCATTATTGCTATAACCTAATTTTCCCTCAATTTGGAATTTATTTTGTATAGTTTTACCAAAAATCTCTGCGCTTGTTTGATCAAAACTTGCTGGTGCAAAAACCGTTTTATTTCTATCTTTTATTTCTCCAAAAGAACTAAGATGTTTTAGATGAAAACCATAAAAATTAGATCTTGATCGGGTTGAGTTGAAATATAATTCACCCAAAGGCATAATGGTAGAACCAATTCCTAATTTAGCATAAAAAGGATAAAGAGCTTTTAATTTTTCAGTGGTTTCCACCGTTGCCGCGACAATGGTATCTAATTGAATTTTTGTTTCATATTGCAGTTGCAAAAGGGGATGAGCTGGAATGGGCGTTGCTTTAATACTGTCTAAAATTTTAGGAGATTCAGTGATTCTAAAGCTACTTTCAATTTCACGATTCCCCTTACCGTCGACATCAACAATATCTACTTGACCTAAAGCAATACCGCTCAGCAATAAAAAAGAAACATATAATACTACTTTCATGGCTTAATCTTGTTTAATTTCAATTGTTTTTTCTGGCGCATTTTCTATATCTTTTGAAGGGTTTTGAAGTTGAATAATTTCATTATACAATTCATGGGCTTCTATAAGAATATCATCATTTAAATTCTTAGGATAAAAATCAATAATGGATTTAATATTTTGTTCTGCTTGCACATAATCTTCTTTAGATATTTGAATTTTAGATTGAAGAATAAGTGCTTTAGCTACCCAGTAATCATAACTAGGTTTCATTTTTAATATCGAATTTATTTCTATTTCTGCTTTACCGTTATCACTTTGTTGAAAGAATATAGCAGCGAGAGTATAACGCGCCTCGGCAGCAAGTACAGAGGTGGTGTTTTTACTTATCCAAATTAAAGAAGATATTGCATCAGCTGAATTATTCAAATAAAAATTAGCCATCCCGCAAGCATATTCTGCTTCAATTTTAATGGGTTGAGTTAACGCATTATTTTCTAGGACGCTTTTCGCGTAAATAACAGACTCGCCATAATTTTTATTTAAAAAAGCACAGCGCATTGCACCTAGTTTTGCTGTAAATATGTAGGCAGGTTTAGAGCCAAGCAACTCCAATTTTTTGTAATAAGTTAGCGCATTAACATAATCCTTGTGGGAATAATAATACCCTGAAACGCGATATGCCGCAACTTCTGCATAATTACTGTTTGCAAGTGCTAAGTAGTTTTCAAAACAGTGAACAGCTTTTAAAGTATCCTTTGTTTTATAATATGCATTTCCTAAAAAGTATTGGGTTTCTGTAGCAAAACGCCCATTTGGAAATTTCGTTAAGTAGGTTTCAAATTTTGGTATAGCCTCTGTATAATTACTGTCTACATAACTTTGAAGCCCTGGATTGTAGAATAAGTTTTCTTTTTCATCAGGAGAAATGTTGGCGCAAGGGTATTGTTCAGCAATATCTGATGCTTTTTGTGGCTCTTTTTGTGCCATATAAACATCCATTAAACCTTTAACGGCATTAGCACAAACATCTCTTGTTTGCTCGTATTCCATTAATATTTTTTTATAATCTAATTCAGCTTGGGCATAGTCCCATTTTTTGTAGTGAATATCAGCAATTTCTAAGCGACAATCAACACCTTTATTAGACTTAGGATACGCACTAATATAATTTCTAAAATGAATTAAAGCATTATCAAAATCAGAAATAGACTTATAACTTTTAGCCAACTCATAAGTTGCATTCATGGCGTATTTAGAGTCAGAGTAGTTTTTAAGTAAGCTAAGGAGTGTGCTAATTTTTTGTTGAATTTGGCCATTATAACCATAGCTTCTTGCTAAATAATAGGTAGCTCTATCGCTTAATTTAGATTTCTGTTCAATTGCTTCTATATAATATTTAATCGCTTGTGCATTTTGTTTGGTAGTATAATAACCGTCTGCTAATTTTAAACAGGCATCAATCTTCTTTTCCTTATTTTTAGGGTTTCCCTGTAGGTAAATAGCAAAAGCATCTAAGGCATCATTCATTTGGTCTTTGTTCCAATAAGCATAACCTAAATTATAATAAGCATCATTCTTTTGTTCTAAAGAATTAGAAGCCGCCGACCCCAAAAACAATTTATATTCTGCAATACTTGCGGTATAATCACCTTTTCTATAATAAATATCAGCGCTCCAGTATTTGGAAAGCGCAACAATTTGAGGGTCATTTGGGTACTTATCTACTAACGCAAAAGCCTTTAATGCATCAACATATTGATTTTTTTGAAATAATTCAACCCCATAGTTGAAAGCAACGGTTTGATAAACAGTTTTTAATCTTGCGTCTTTTGACTGTAACTTATCTAATGATTCTAATGCTTTCGCATAATTACTTGTATTCGTATAAACATTAACTAAGTATTGATAAATATCTTGTTTTCTTTTAGATTCGGGATACTTACTTAAATAATTTTCGAACGCTCTTACCGATTCATCATATGGATTGATGTCTACTTTAAAGGAAAGTACTGCGAAATTGTAAAGCGCATCTTCTTTAATTTCATTTATTGTGTTCATTGTTGCAGCTTTAGAAAATGCGTTCCTGGCAGGCAAAAGCTTGTTTTGTTGCTCAAAAGCATCACCAATTTGGTACATAGCTGTTTGTCCTAAACTATCATCAATGCGCGCTACACGATCTAAATAACGAATAGCTTTATCGTAATTAGCAATGCGATAATAGGAATAGCCAATTTGGTAATCATCTTCTCTTGTAGTTTTAGCTTTTAAATAATAATTTTCTAAATATTCTGCTGCCTCTTTGTAATTTTTTTGTTTATAATGCGCATCTCCTAATAAATGAAAAACATCATTAATATTACTTAAGTTGGTCGAATCTAAAACACTAGGAGCGTAATCAATTACCTCCTGGTATCGATTTTGTTTGTGATATATTTGAACTATATAATAGGGTACCACACTTGAAAAATCAGGGTCATTTTTTAGTTTTTCAAAACCCTCTAATGCTACCTGTAGGGCACCCGAAAGATAACTTAAGTGAGAAAAAAAATACATGCTGGGTCCCGCATATTGTGTTTTACCATCTTTTACATCTCTGAAACCATTGATCGCATTTATCTTATCCCCGACCTGCATAGAAGAATAGGCAGATTTAAAAAGGAATTCTTCTTTGTGACTTTCTTCAATGTTAGAAAGGGGTGCTTTTTGAAACCAAATCACTGCATTTTCAAAATCTTCTTTTTGGAAAAAATAATTTCCAATTTTAAATGAAATAAAATACTGTTGAGCATCTCCGGGGTATCTTGCAACAAACTTTTCTAATAATTCAATAGCATCTTCATTATAAACCTCAAGTGCCGAAAGTCCTTCATAATAGTATGCCAATCGCACTGTTGGGTCTTCATCATTATTCTTTAAGTTAATAAAAGAGCGAAATTCATTTCGAGCAGCAGCATATTGTGCTTTATCATAAAGCTCTTCCCCCCGATAATAAATAGCATAATCTGTTGTGTACTTCTCTGTTTTTTGTCCAAACAGGCCGTGGCTTGTTAACAAAAGCAATATAAATAGTAGTTTCCGCATAATTTTCCTTGAAGGCAAAGTTACATTTAGGACAATTTGTCCTCTTTACATGAATCAAAAGTTATACACTTAATGGTGTTAAGAGAAAAAGAAATTTAACTTAAAAAGTTACTCAATCCTTTTAATATTTGTAAAAAAAACATTGTGTCGAAAGTTATAAATATCTCCAACGCTAAAATATATCAAGCGAAAAAATTAGTAATTGATAATGTTTGGTTATCAATTGAGCAGGGTGAATTTGTTTATTTAATAGGCAAAACAGGTAGTGGTAAAAGCAGCTTGTTGAAAACATTATATGCCGAAATACCCCTTTTAGAAGGAGAGGGTTTAGTTGCTGATTATAATTTAAGAAGATTGTCTAATGCTGAAATTCCCTTTTTACGCCGGAAGATAGGAATCGTTTTTCAAGATTTTCAATTACTCATGGATCGTACTGTAATTCAAAATTTATTTTTTGTTTTAGGTGCAACGGGTTGGACAGACAAGGCATTAATACATAAGCGCGCGTTAAGTGTTTTGCAATTAGTGGGTGTTGAACAAAAAGCAAATGATTTTCCTCATGCATTATCTGGAGGGGAACAACAACGGGTTTCAATTGCAAGAGCATTGTTAAATCAACCACAATTACTTTTAGCGGATGAGCCAACAGGAAATTTAGACCCTGAAACTTCTGAAGAAATAATGCAATTACTTATTGCTGTTGCTAAAGAAGAAAACTCAGCTATACTTATGGCAACTCATGACATGGCAATGGTAACTAAATTTAAAGGAAGAATTATACGAGTTGAAGATGGCGAATTAAAGGAAGACGGTTCAAAATAGTAGCGTAACACGGGCTGAATTTTACAAGCTATTTTAATAATTACGAAACGCTTCATAAACTATTTAGGGTTCAGACAATGAGAAACCATTATTTAATTTTCTTTCTTTTATTTTTTTTTCGAACATCTATTTATGCTCAAGGCTGCCTGCCCTATATTCCCCATCAAAAAATAAATATTACATCAGATTTAATTTGTCCCGATTTATTGCTGGAAGATTTACAATTTCTTCATGAAAAATTATTGGCGGCCCACCCCAATTTATATTTATATACTACCCCCCAATTATTTGACTCGGCATATTCTGAGGCCGTTTTACTATGTTCCAAACCGCAAACGCTTTATTCTTTTACCATAATAATCAGCAGTTTTTTAGCATCCCTAAAAGACTCCCACACCTCTGTTAATTGCATGGAGTTATTGCAATTCAATAGGCGCCAACGATATTATTTCCCTATTTCATTAAAGACAATAGAAAATAAAATTCACATTTTAAAAAACTATAAAAACAGTTTGCCGGAAGGGGCAGAATTACTAGCTTTTGATAACATAAATCTCAAGCAGTGCCTTTCTGAAAGTCAATTATTAAGTCCAATTGAAGCAAACGCTGTAAGCGCTCAAAAAGAAGTTGCTGATGTTTTATTGGGGAGAATTCTAAACATTAAATCCCCAAAAGCAGCCCATAATATTATGTATGTAAATGGAAAGGGGGATACTATTAACAATAAGGTAACTTGCCCAAAATATAAACGAATTAATGGTGATGTGGAATGGCCTAATGTGAAAAAAGACATTGAATTTACAATCGATAAAGACCGCGCTATATTATCTATTTCCACTTTTTTCCCTTTTTTCGAAAATAGATTTAAGCGACAACTTGACCAAGCATTTGCAGAAATTCTATTAAAAAAACCTGGTTTATTACTTATTGATTTACGCTCAAATTCAGGAGGCTTTATACTTTTACAAGAGTATCTAAGTAGTTTTCTAACACCTCAATCAAATACCTACGCTACCAATTACATTTATAAAAGAAGTCCTTACGATCGGTTTTCAGAATTTTCTTATTTTCAAAAGCAAATGTTTAAAAAAATTGTAAAGCACCAATATCCAAATGGTGCAATTAGCAAAGAATATGATTTTTATAACAGTCCAATGGGAAGTATTGATACTGTCTTGGACCAAAAACACTATAAAAATAAGTATGGATTGCTTTATGAAGGACCATGCCATGTTTTAATTAATGGACTAACAATGTCTGCAGCCTCAAATTTCACCTCTTGGTTTAAACAAAATAATAGGGGTCTAGTAATTGGAACACCGTGTATGGGTTCGATGACTTATACCTGTGGAAATCCTGCTTCCTTTATTTTAAGAAACACCTATTTGCCCGTAAGTATTTCAACGGTTAAATTTACACCCCAACCATTTTCAACCCTTGAATTAGAAGCCATTCAACCAGATGTGTTTATCTCCACAACGGTAAAAGATTTACAAAACAAAGTTGATCCTTTTTTGAAAATTAAGCATTAATGAAGTCAAAATTTCCCCAAATAACTACCACTATTTTTTCAGAAATGTCTCAGCTGGCTGCAGATTATAGTGCTATTAATCTCGCCCAAGGATTTCCGAATTTTACACCCGATCCGATCTTACTGCAATGCTTTCAAGAGTCTTTATCTGACCCCATACACCAATATGCGCTAATGCCAGGAAACTTAAAATTGAGAGAGGCTATCGCTGAACTTATTTTAAAAAAAGAAAACATTGATCTTTCCCCACAAGAAAACATTTTAATTACCGCAGGCGCAACGGAAGGAATTTTCTGCACTATTCAAGCCTTGGTTTCAAAAGGCGATGAGGTCTTAATACTCGACCCGAGCTACGATTGCTATGAACTTCCTGTTATTTTGGTCGGAGCAGAAGCAAAAAGGATTGCACTGAATGATTCTTTTTTACCCGATTGGGATCTAATTTTTAATCAGGTGAATTCAAAAACTAAATTATTAATAATCAATACTCCTCATAATCCAAGTGGTAGTGTTTGGTCGCAAGCGGATATGGATCAATTGCTTCAATTATTATCCTTACACCCACAACTTCTTGTTTTATCTGATGAGGTTTATGCCTATATAGTATTCGATAAAAAACACATTTCCGCAAGATTTAATGAAATATTAAGAGAAAGATCAATAATTACCTCCTCTTTTGGTAAGACTTATCATGTTACAGGTTGGAAGGTTGGGTATCTAACTGCACCAAAATATTTATTAGATGAAATAAAAAAGGTGCATCAGTTTTTAGTTTTCAGCGTAAACAGTCCATCACAAGAAGCCTTCGCAAAGTATTTACCTTTATCAAACCCGGAAGCATTGGGCGGTTTTTATAAATCAAAAAGAGACTTTTTTAGATCTCGTATAGAAAGCAGTAGATTTAAACTTTTACCTTGCGATGGAACTTATTTTCAAGTCCTTGATTATTCAGAAATAAGTTCCTTACCGGATAAGGATTTTTGTATTTGGCTGGTTAAGGAAATAGGCGTTGCAGCGGTACCTTTATCAGCTTTTTATGCAGATAAAAAAGATCAAAAATTAATTCGATTATGTTTTGCAAAAGATGAAACAACTTTATTAAAAGCGACAGAAAAATTATGCAAGATTTAAGAATCACACTCCTTCAAGTATCTCAGTTTTGGGAAAATAAACAGCAGAACGAGGAACACTTTAATACCTTATTATCAGAAATTGCACCAAGTGATTTAATCCTGCTACCGGAGATGTTCCACACGGGTTTCTCCATGAATACAAAGGACTTAGCAGAAAAAATGTCGGACTCAAGAGGTTTAGAAAGGTTAAAAAAATGGGCCAAACAAAATCAAGCCGCGCTTTACACTTCTTTGATTATTGAAGAAGTTGGTTTATTTTTCAATAGGGGTGTTTTTGTATTTCCTACTGAAGAAATTGAGGTTTATGACAAGCAAAAATTATTTGGATTAGGTGGAGAGGTAAAAGATTTTGCCCCCGGAACAAATTTTAAAATAGTCACTTATTTAGGTTGGAAAATTAAGCTTCAAATTTGCTATGACTTACGATTTCCAGAATTGGCAAGAAACAAGATTATTGACGGAAAGCCTGCCTACGATGTTCTTCTTTATGTTGCTAATTGGCCCAAAAGTCGCATTGCTCATTGGGATACTTTATTAAAAGCAAGGGCAATAGAAAACCAATGTTATGTAGTTGCTGTAAATAGAGTTGGAGCAGATGGGAACGGACTGTTTTACAATGGTCATTCTTGTATTTACCACCCTAGCGGTGAGCGGCTTATGTCATTTAAGGAAGACGAAGAAGGACATAAATCAACAGCCATCAATTATCAAGAATTATTGGATATTAGAAAAGCGCTCCCTTTTCTAGAAGATTGCTGAAAATAAATTAAATAAATAGTATATTTGAACATCTAAAAAATTTTAAAAATGAAAAAAACACTACTTACTTCAACTTTAATTGTTTTGGTATCTGCCGCTTTTGCACAGAAACAACCCAAAATGAATACTTTTCAAGATTTAATTCTTAAACCTTCAGCAGCACAGCTTCCTAGCAATAATGACAAAACTGTTGGTGTAACCCTTTGGTCTGATAATTTCTCAAATGCCTCTAATTGGGTGATTGATAATAGTGGACAAAGTGGAATAGATTTTGGTTGGAATATAAATTCCACATCTAATGGATGGTGGTCAACAGCAGGTATCACTTCAACTTCAGGTGGAGGAAACGCAGAACTTGTAAATGGCGTTCCAGCTTCGGCTAATCAAGCGCTGAATGTTGTTTATACTATGACTACAGCAACTCCAATCGATATTGCAGCTTTAGGGGGTACTAACCAAGTAAGCATTATGTTTCAGCAATTTGGAGCACGGTTTAATGATTTACAACAAATACAAATCAGTACAGATGGCGTTAACTTTACAACGGTTGGCGATAATTTAGATAAATCTGTTTTATCGCAATCTGGTGGAGCTGCTTATCCAAATCCTGATACTAAAATGATCAATTTAGCAACTATATTACCAGCAAATCCAGCACCTATTTACATTCGTTTTAGTTGGACTACTAATTATCCAGGTTCAGCAACCAATCCAAATGTTTGGATTACTTACGGTTGGTATATTGATGATGTGAAATTGGTAACGAACGCTACTAATGACATCAGCGTAACGGGTTCTTCATGGGGAACAGCAGGTCTTCCATATTATCAAATACCAGTTACACAAGTAGCACCAATTGATTTTGAAGTAAAAGCTTTTAATGGTGGCGTGAATACGCAGTCCAATGTTGTTTATAACATCAATGTCAATGGAGGACAATTCACAGGATCAAGCGTACCTGCAACCATTTTGTCATTAGACACAACTACATTGACCGTTTCAACACCATTTACCCCACTTACTACTCCTGGAACTTATACCGTTGTGAATACAATAACAGCAGATTCAGTTGATGATATTACAGCAAACAATGCAATTTCAAATGTTGCCTTTAGCGTAACGAATTATCTTTATGCAAGAGATAATGGTACTCCAGCAGGTTCTACATCAAACGGAACAGATGGTTTTGAAACAGGAAATTTATTTGATATTTGGGTTGACCAACAAATAAAAGCAATTAATACAAGATTATTAGGAGGAACATCTGGAACCGTTGTGGGAACAGAAATTTTTTCTAAACTTTATTCTGTTGATCCAACTACAGGTGACTTTGTTTTTGAGTCAGAATCAGACCCTTACTTGGTAACAGCAGCAGATTTAAACACTGCTCTAGTAATGCCATTAAACACCCCAGTAAACATGTTGGCCAACACTACTTACCTTGCTGTTATCGGTTCTTATGCTACAGGTCTTAAAGTTGCAAACGCTGGAGCGTCTGAGCCACAAACCTCTTTCTTCTTAGATATGTTAGACAATACTTGGTATTATCAAACAGCTACTCCTATCGTTAGATTGAATTTTGATCCAGTAATTGGAGTAAATGAAATTAATGGAGTTATTTCCTCTTCTGTTTATCCTAATCCAGCAACCACTGAATTAACAATCGAATTGACTACTCAAGAACTTGAAAATGCTAGCTTATTTTTATTAGATCTTTCAGGTAAAATTGTAAGAAGTCAAACAGCAACTGTTTCAGGAACATCTACTACAACGATGGATATTTCTTCTTTATCTGCCGGAGTTTATGTTTTAAAAATAACAACTGATAAGGGTTCAATCACAAAGAAAGTGGTTAAAAAATAAAGACAATTAATTAAGAAAAGGCCGGTAACACCGGCCTTTTTTATTGGTACTTATGTGGAATATCGAATTAGGTTATTTAGGCTTATTTATCACTTGTTTTCTTGCCGCTACTATTTTACCTATCGCATCTGAATTGTTTTTGGGTAGTATGTTGCTTGCTGGTTATGACCCCATTATTGTTTTAATAGTAGCTACCGCCGGAAACACCTTTGGATCCTGGTTAAATTACGGTATTGGATATATTGGAAATCCTAGATGGTTAAAAAAACTTCGCGTGAGTGAAGCTCAAATAATTAAATGGGAACAAAGTATAAATAAGTACGGGGTGGGTTTGGCTTTATTTTCGTGGCTTCCCATTATAGGCGATGTTATTGGAATAGCACTGGGCTTTTTTAAAGTTTCCATTTTTTGGAGTTTCTTATTCATGGCGATAGGAAAGTTTTGCCGATATTTATGTCTCGTGATTTTTTATCTATATGTTAAATAGGCAATTTTTTATCAAAGGACTTTTATTTTTAAGTGTCTTGTTAAGCACACTCTTTCAGGCCACGACTATTGAGCCCTATGCTACAGGGGATGGAATAGAATATACCTTAACGACGGAAGCTTTTTATAGACATGGTTCTGCTTCTATTCGCGAAAGTGATGCAAGAGAATTGAAAAGGGAACACATCCGCCACAAACCCTGGATTGATAATTATAAAGCTGTCGCGTTTGATGATATACACGCTTATTTAAAAGATCCAAAAGCTCGTGAATACGGAGGCTTGTACAGAACAAAAAACGGTCAAAATTTTGGATATCATTTTTCTTTTTATTCCCTGATCAATGCGCCTGCAAGAGCTCTAACTACTTTCTTAGACATTCATCCACAATGTGCGTTTCAAATCACCAATGCTTTCTTGTTGGTATTTACTAGTTTCTTACTTCTTTTTTATTTTAAATTAGAAACTTGGCAGTCAATAGGATTGGTTCTTTTAGTGAATTTTTCAGCAGTAAATTATTATTTAGGCTGGTCCCATCCAGAAATAATGTCAGTTGTATTGGTGCTCCTTTCTCTTTTATTTCAAAGGGAGAAGAAATATGCTTGGGCAATATTCTTAATTGCGCTTGCGAGTTTACAAAATCAACCTTTATTAATTTTGTTGATTTGGTTGGTTTTTTCAGCGGGATATAATGAAAAATGGAAATTAAAAAACTGGATTCAAACGGCATTTCCAGCGCTGCTTTTCTTTCTGCCAAGCGTATTTTATTATTATTATTTCGGCACCGCCAATCTCATTAAAGATGCAGGTTATTTAGATATTTCAAATGTTACCTATACCCGATTTTTAGGATTTTTTATCGATTTAAATCAGGGGATGATACTGAGTTTAAATTTACTTTTATTCGTCTATATGGTGCTGATCGTAATTCGGTTCTGGAAAGCTTTCACCCATCAAATAAAACTAGGCCTTGAGGACTTCATTCCTTTTTTAATTTTGATCTTAACCTTTATTGTTTGCATGATGAGCAATTGGAATCATGGAATGGCCATTGTGAATCGTTATGCTGTTTGGATTGGAATATTAGTTATTTATCATAGCATTCAATTACTAAGTGATTATGGATTAAAGTTAAAATCAAGTATAATTTTAGTGGTGTTTGCCATGCAATGCTTATTTATAAAAATCCACCAACCTTATAATAAGTTCGATTGGTGCAACGAAGGACACTTGCCTTTTGCGAAATGGGCGTTGATGAATTACCCCGGGCTTTACAATCCAGACCCACAAATTTTTATTGTAAGAACCAGTAAAGTCTTTGATTTTTCCATAAATAATTCCCCGGTGTTTTATTTAAATAAAGAAAACGGAAAAACTCAAGTCCTCAAAGTAGCCGTTCATAAAGACGGATTAAGTGCTTTAAGTTCCTTTGGATTAACGCTTAAACAAATTAATACAATAAAGACAACTTCTTGTCCACTAGCACAGTGGTATTATATCAACGACCTTAGAACCTTAAAAAAAATTAACTTGAATCACTTAGAGTTGATCAGGGGGAAGAAGGAAATAGAACGGATTAAACAGTCTATTTACAACAACCCACAATGGATAAATGAAATAACAAAGAAAGCAAAGCTGAATAAAATTAGTATTGAGGAACAAATAGCAGCGGATGCTCTTTATCTGTATCAACAGGAATAATCACTCCCGAAGGAAAGGGCTTATCAATCCTTTTTTATCAACCCAATAACCGTTTTCAGCTAATTTTAAAAGTGCCGCATCATCTTCATTATCGCTGTAAGCGGCCACCAATTCAAATCCTGGAATTGCTTGCTTTAAGCGGATTAATTTTTCTTTTCCTCTGCAGTTTTTTAGTAAGCTGTATTTATTATTTTTAACTATGAGTTGGCTTCCAATAACAGCGTCAATTCCTAGGGATAAACAAAAATCTTTAATAAACAATTCAGGTGATGCGGACACAACAACGATGTAAACCCCATTCTTTTTAAGTTCAGCAAATTCTTCAAGTAAATTTTTTCTTACCAATGCTCTTTTTTGATCCCAAAACAAAGTGAGTAATTGATCTATTTGTTGCGCATCATTATTATTGAGGAACGCGATAAATTTAGATTTGAATTGAGTAGTTGACATCAATCCAAGATGATTAATGAACCAATAGGCCACTTGAACTAAAAAGTAATATGATTTTAAGGGGTTTTTGCGGTAATAAAACCAACAAAAATCTTTTGTTGCATCCCCTTGAAATAAGGTGCCATCAAAATCAAAAACAGCAATTTTCTTGGGCTTATCCGACATATAAAAGTAGATAAACACAGGCAAGCCAACAAGCAATAATAATTTGGGTAAATCGATCCTTGTATAAAATGGTGGTTGGATCGCCTTCTCCGTCATATTCTTTTCCCTCACTTATTTGTATAAAACGGAAGACTCCAATAATTACAAATAAAGAGGTGTACATTAATTTATCAGTATGTAAACTTTTAATCACGAGTGGATCAATAGAATACAATATGTAAGAAGTAACAGTAATCGTTGCTGAAATATAGATCAGTTTATCCAAAAATTCCAAAGAATAATTTTTTAGTACCGCCCGATGTCCTTGAGCATTTTCTTTTAGAATTAACAATTCCGATTTTCTTTTTACTAAGATCAACATGAGCGATAAGAAAAATGTAACCACTAAGATCCAATGTGACGGCATGACATCAATAACAAAACATCCTGCTAAAACGCGTAGGACAAAGTTGACCGCAACTACAAACAACTCAATAAGATTGATGCGTTTTAATAGTAGGGTGTAAGCGACATTAAGCACCACATATAAAAGAGTAATCCATAAGAAATGAAGGTTCAATTTAAAAAACAAGGAAATCCCAACACTTAATCCCAACAATAATATTGCAATTCCAATGGCGGTGGATTTAGAAACAGCACCGGAAGGAATTGGGCGGTCTTTTTTTCTGGGATGTAATTTATCCTTTTCGGCATCAAAAACATCGTTAAGAATATAGATAAAAGAACAAGCGAAGGAAAAAGAAATAAATGCTAAAATAGTTTTAGAAAACAAATCAAAGGAAAGTAATTTCATTGCAAAAACTAAAGGAAGAAAAAGAAACCCATTCTTAATCCAACTTTTTATTCTCAATAAATCAATAAACCATTTCATTTTTCAAAGGTATAAACAATAGAATAACGCCAAGCAGAAAAATCATCCCCGTTAAAATTAAGCAAACTATCTTTTTTATCAGGATTCCCTGAACTTTTAATCCCGGCTTCACTCAATTTTACCCCAAAGGATTTCATCCAACCCGCTTGAATTTTAATGTTCTTTTTAT